>NZ_WWKH01000170.1:0-15587 GCF_009865595.1 Streptomyces sp. SID1328
ATCCGCTGTGGTCGGACGCGGCCCGGCTCGGCCTGGCCGATCCGGGGCTGCGGGAGGCCGCCACCGCCTGCTTCACGGCGGCGCTGGCGGCGCTGCCCCGGCTGGGTGCCACGCCCGAGGTGTCGGACGCGGTGGCGGGGTATCTGGACCGTTACGTCCTGCGGGGCCGCTGCCCGGCCGACGACCTGCTGGCCGGCGCCCGCGCCGCGGACCCGCGCGCCCACGCGAGGAAGGACATCCGCTCATGACCGCCCAGGAGAGCGGGACGACTGCGGCCGGCACCGAGACGCTGCGCGAGCGGCTGCTCGCCTCGCTGGTCACCGCCCGCGACCGCACCACCCTGCTGACGAGCTGCGTCGAGGACCCGGACCTCACCGCCCAGCACTCCCCGCTGATGTCGCCCCTGGTCTGGGACCTCGCGCACATCGGCAACCAGGAGGAGCTGTGGCTGCTGCGCAACGTCGGCGGCCGGGAGGCGATACGGCCCGACATCGACGTGCTGTACGACGCCTTCGAGCATCCGCGCTCCGAACGCCCCTCGCTGCCGCTGCTCCCGCCCGAGGAGGCGCGGAAGTACGCGGCCGAGGTGCGCGGGCGGGCGCTGGACCTGCTGGAGGGCGCCGACTTCGAGGGTGGCAGCCGGCTCACCGAGGCGGGGTTCGCCTTCGGGATGATCGCCCAGCACGAACAGCAGCACGACGAGACGATGCTGATCACCCATCAGCTCCGCACCGGCCCGGCCGCGCTGACCGCGCCCGCCCACGAGCCGGTGCCGCCCTACACCGGGCCGGCCGAGGTCCTGGTCCCCGGCGGCCCGTTCACCATGGGCACCTCCACCGAACCCTGGGCGCTGGACAACGAACGCCCGGCGCACGTACGGGAGGTGGCGCCGTTCTGGATCGACACGGTGCCGGTGACGAACGGGGCCTACCAGGCGTTCATCGCGGACGGCGGCTACGACACCGAGCGCTGGTGGACGCCGGAGGGCTGGGCGCACGTTCGCCGCAACTCCCTGAAGGCGCCGCTGTACTGGCGGCGGGAGGGCAGCCAGTGGCTGCGGCGCCGGTTCGGGGTCACCGAGGTGGTGCCGCCCGAGGAGCCGGTGCTGCACGTGTGCTGGTACGAGGCGGACGCGTACGCCCGCTGGGCCGGGCGCAGGCTGCCCACCGAGGCGGAGTGGGAGAAGGCGGCCCGGCACGACCCGGTCACCGGCCGCTCCACCCGCTATCCGTGGGGTGACGCCGACCCGGGACCGGAGCACGCCAACCTGGGCCAGCGGCACCTCTCCCCCGCCCCGGCCGGCAGCTACCCGTCCGGTCAGTCCCCGCTCGGGGTGCGGCAGTTGATCGGGGACGTCTGGGAGTGGACGTCGAGCGACCTCGAGCCGTATCCGGGGTTCGCCGCGTTTCCGTACCGGGAGTACTCGGAGGTGTTCTTCGGGCCGGAGTACAAGGTGATGCGCGGCGGTTCGTTCGCCGTGGACGCGGTGGCCTGCCGGGGGACGTTCCGCAACTGGGACTACCCGGTCCGGCGGCAGATCTTCGCCGGGTTCCGCACCGCCCGCTCGGAGTCCGCCTGATGTGCCGCCACCTGGCCTATCTGGGTCCCGAGCAGCCGCTCAAGCACCTTCTGCTGGACCCGCCGCACAGCCTGTACCGGCAGTCCTGGGCGCCCCGGCGCCAGCGCAACGGCACGGTGAACGCGGACGGGTTCGGGGTCGGCTGGTACGCGCACGGCGACCCGGTGCCGGCCCGCTACCGGCGCTCCGGGCCGATCTGGGCGGACCAGTCCCTGCTGGACGTGGCCCGTGTGGTGCGCTCGGGCGCGGTGCTGGCCGCCGTGCGCGACGCCACGCTGACGGGGGCGGACGCGGAGGCCGCGGCGGCGCCGTTCGCCTCGGGGCGGTGGCTGTTCAGCCACAACGGGGCGGTCGCCGGCTGGCCCGACTCGGCCGCCCCGCTGGTCTCCCTGCTGCCCCCGGTCGATGTGCTGTCCCTCCAGGCGCGCACCGACTCGGCGTTCGTCTGGGCGCTGGTCCTGCACCGGCTCAGGTCGGGCGAGGCGCCGGAACACGCCCTCGCCGCGACGGTCCGCCGACTGGCCGAGGCCGCGCCCGCCTCCCGTCTCAACCTGCTGCTGACCGACGGCGAGACCGTCACCGCGACCGCCTGGGGCGACAGTCTCTGGTACCGCGCGGAACCGGGACACGCCGTGATCGTCGCCTCCGAGCCGTACGACGACGAACCGCTGTGGCGGGAGGTCCCCGACCGCACCGTGGTCACCGCGAGCCGTACCGAGGTGCGGCTCGACCCCGTCGAGGACCTCGTGTCCGTGCCACCGAAGGAGCCCTGCACGTGAGCCTGCACGTGACCCGCACCCTCCCCGAGGACGCGACCGACGCCGCGCTGCGCGCCGACGTCCTCGACGGCCTGTCCACCGACCCCAAGACGCTGCCGCCCAAGTGGTTCTACGACGCGCGCGGCAGCGAGCTGTTCGAGCGGATCACGGAGCTGCCCGAGTACTACCCGACCCGTGCCGAACGGGAGATCCTCCAGAACCGCTCCGGTGAGATCGCCGCGGCCAGCGGCGCCCGCACTCTGATCGAGCTGGGTTCGGGCTCCTCCACCAAGACCCGCCACCTGATCGACGCCCTGACCTCGCTGGAGGCGTACGTCCCGGTCGACGTCAGCGAGAGCGCGCTCGTGCAGGCGGGGCGGGCGCTCACCGAGGAGCGGCCCGGTCTCGCGGTGCACGCCCTGATCGCGGACTTCACCAAGCCGATGACGCTGCCCGAAACGCCCGGCCCCCGGCTGGTCGCCTTCCTCGGCGGCACGCTGGGCAACCTGCTGCCCGCCGAGCGGTCCGGCTTCCTGGACAGCGTGCGCGCCATGCTGGCGCCGGGCGACGGGCTACTGCTCGGCACCGACCTGGTGAAGGACGAGGCGGTCCTGGTCCGGGCGTACGACGACGCGTCCGGGGTGACGGCCGCGTTCAACAAGAACGTGCTCAGCGTGATCGACCGCGAGCTGGGCGCCGACTTCGACCCCGACGCCTTCGACCATGTGGCCCGCTGGGACCCGGAGCGGGAATGGATCGAGATGCGGCTGCGCTCGCGTACCGCGCAGACGGTGAAGATCCCGGCGCTCGGCATGGTCGTGGACTTCGCGGCCGGTGAGGAGATGCGCACCGAGGTCTCGGCGAAGTTCCGCCGGGAGGGAGTCGGTGCCGAACTGGACAAGGCGGGGCTGGACTTGACCCACTGGTGGACCGACTCCGAGGACCGCTTCGCGCTGTCCCTCAGCGTGGCGCGCTGAGCGGGGGCGGGCTGAGGGCGGCTGTCTCCCCGCCCGGCGGGCGATTTCTCGCGCGCCGGGCGGGGATACGGCACGGTGGATTACGGCGCGACAAACCGGACCGATCGGGGCAGCCGGGCGCCGTCACCCTGCCGTACGGCGAAGAGGAGCACCCACCCATGTCGAACCACACCTACCGGGTCAGCGAGATCGTCGGCACCTCCACCGACGGTGTCGACCAGGCCATCCGCAACGCCATCGGCCGTGCCGACCAGACCCTGCGCAACCTGGACTGGTTCGAGGTCACGCAGGTCCGGGGGCAGATCGAGAACGGGCGGATCGAGAAGTACCAGGTCTGCATGAAGGTGGGCTTCCGCCTGGAAGACGTCTGAGCCGTCCGCGCCGGCTGGGCCGTCCGACCGCCACCGCCGGCTCAGGTCCGGCCCTCCTGCTCCTGGGCCTGCTCCAGCGCGGCCGAGGACTCGGCCCAGCGGGCCCGTACGACGGCGAAGCCGGCCCGCTCGGCCGCGTCGCAGACCAGCTCGTCGTCGTCCACCACGACCAGCACCTCACGCCGCCGGGCGAGCCGGCGCAGGGTCTCCAGCTTGGTGGTCCGGGCGGGCCTGCGGTCCTGGTTGGGCCGCATGTACAGCTCTCCGTCCGGGAGTTGGTGGAGGGAGAGCCAGTCGAGGGTGTCCCGGCGGCACCGCTCGGGGCGCCCGGTGAGGTACACGAGGTCGCAGGTGCGGGCGGCGGTACGGGCCATCGCCACACCCTCGGCCAGCGGCGGGTCGAGGGGCGCGGCGGCGAAGAACCCGTCCCAGTCGCGCGGGTGCCGCTCCAGGAAGTGCTGCCGGTGCGCGGTTCCCGCGAGGGTGTTGTCGAGGTCGAAGACGGTCACCGGACGTTCGCTGCTGTGTGCCACGGGCCCACTGTAGGGCGGCCGTGCCGGGCGCCGGGCGTTCAAGATGCGAAGCCGGGCAGGGCCGGTGACCCTGGGAGGGGAAGCCTCAAGCGACCAGGAGGGCTGCCATGTCCTTTATGGACAAGATCAAGGGAATGCTCAAGGGCCACGAAGACATGACCGACAAGGGCATCGACAGGGGTGGCGACTACCTCGACCAGCGGACCGGCAACAAGCACCAGTCCCAGGTGGACACCGCTCAGGACAAGCTGAGGGACCAGTTCGGCTCCCAGCAGCACCGCGACAACCCGCCGCAGTCCTAGGACCCGCGGGGGCGACCCGTACCGGTGCGATGCCGGGCGGAAATCCCACCAGGCATACGTCCGCGTCCGGTTCGGAGCAGATCCGAGCCGGACGCGGACGTGTGCGCGGCCGGTTGCGGGATCATTCATCGCATGATCAACACGTCACGCCGCGGTCTGCTGGCCGCCTTCGCCGTCACCGCCGCCTCCCTGCCCCTGGGCGCCCTGGCCACCACCCCCGCGCGGGCCGACGCCCTCCCGGCCCCCGTGGACCCGCTGCCCGCCCCGGCCGGGCTGACCTCGGCCCGTTCCTCGGTGACCCTGCCGCCGCTGGACGCCTCCTACTTCTCCCAGCTGACCCTCGCCGCGCCGCTCACCGCCACCGTGCTGCCCGGCACCCCGGCCCGCACCGAGGTAACCAGCGGCGGCAGACGCGTCGCCCTGCTCACCCGGGGCGCGCGGACCGTGCTGGTGCCGGGCCCGCGAAGAACCTTCGCCGAGAACAAGCGGCCCTTCGTGGACGACTTCGGGCGCACCCTGCCGGACACCTCGCTCCCGGCCGCCGACCGCTCCTGCTGGGGGACCTCGCCGGGCGGCGGGAGCTGGTCCACGCTGGGCCCGGCCGACACCGACTACTCGGTCCTGCCCGGCACCGGTGTCATCGCGCTGACCACGGACTACGCCAGCCGCCACGCGACGCTGCGGGACGACCGGATCACCGACGTGGACGTGCGCGCGACCGCCCGCTTCGACAAGGTGCCCACCGGCCAGGCGTGCTCCTACGCGCTGTCCTTCGGCTACCAGGACACCCACAACAGCTACCGGGCCCGGCTGTCCTTCCTGACCAGCGGCGCGGTGGAGCTGCGCGTCGAGAAGGAGGTCGCCGACACGGTGACCCAGCTCGTCACGGCCGCCACCCTCGCCACCGGCGTCCCGGCGGCCACCGACTTCACGGTCCGGGTGCGCCGGGAGGGGGCCCGGATCAGGGTCAAGGCGTGGCGTACGAGCACGGCGGAGCCCTCCGGCTGGGCGGTGGACGTCACGGACTCCACGTTCGGCGCGGGCCGGGTGGGCCTGCGGGCGCTGGCCAACCAGGGCTGCACCAACCTGCCGGTCAAACTCCAGGTGAGCCGCTTCGAGGTGGACGCCGCGAACTGGGACACCCCGCCGACCGTCACCCATGGCGACTGGGTGCGCGTGCTGCCGCAGCCCTTCGACGGCACCTGGACGGCCGACCTGGAGCGCACGGTGCGCGGGTGGGCCGGGTCGACGGCGCCGGACGTGCTCGCGTACGCGGCGATGTTCCTCGGCGGCGCTCCGGCGGTCACCGCCGGGGACGGGCCCGCGCTGGGCAAGCAGGTGCTGGGCGAGGCCGGTTACGGCTATCTGGACCCGCAGGGCTACCGTTACGAGGGCGCCGACTTCCACGAGTACATGAACGTGGGCTGGACCTTCCCCGACGGCACCTACACCGGGCCGTCGAGCAAGCAGGTCGGCAATCTGGACTGCTCCGGTTACACGCGGATGGTGTACGGCTACCACATGGGCGTACCGCTGGCGGCGGGCGCGGACACCTCGGGGACGCGGATACCGCGCAACCGGACGAACGGCACCGCGCCGCCCGTGGCCGCGCTGCTCCAGCCCGGTGACCTGGTGCTGTTCAACGCCGACTCCAGCGACGACCACGCGACGGTGACCGTGGACCACGTGGGGATCTACCTCGGCCCGGACGCCGACGGCAAGCGCCGCTTCCTGTCCAGCCGGAAGACGGTGGACGGTCCCACCATGTCCGACCTGGGCGGCGCGTCCCTCCTGGACGGCACCGGCACCTACGCCACGTCCCTGCACACCGTGCGCCGCATCTGACCCCTGGAGCACAGCAGACGGGGCCGGGGATGAGCACCACTCCCGGCCCCGCCCGTCCGCCCCCTTTGGCGAACGTCTGCTGAGTTCCCTACCGCTTGCCCGCCTTGCGGGTCGCGCGCAGCCACTCCTTGTTCATTCCGGTGATGGAGAAGAGCGGGATGCCCTTGGGGCAGGCGGTGGCGCATTCGCCGGCCAGGGTGCAGCCGCCGAAGCCCTCCGCGTCCATCTGGGCCACCATGTCCAGCACCCGCGTCTCCCGCTCGGGCGCGCCCTGCGGGAGGACGTTGAGGTGGTTGACCTTGGCCGAGGTGAAGAGCATCGCGGCGCCGTTGGGACAGGCGGCCACGCAGGCCCCGCAGCCGATGCACTCCGCGTGCTCGAAGGCGAAGTCCGCGTCGGGCTTGGGCACCGGCGTCGCGTGCGCCTCCGGGGCGGCGCCCGTGGGAGCGGTGACATAGCCGCCGGCCTGGATGATCCGGTCGAATGCGGACCGGTCCACCACCAGGTCCTTGATGACCGGGAAGGCGGCGGCCCTCCAGGGCTCGATGTCGATCGTGTCGCCGTCCTTGAAGGACCGCATGTGCAACTGGCAGGTGGTGGTCCGCTCGGGTCCGTGGGCGTCGCCGTTGATGACGAGGCTGCACGCGCCGCAGATACCCTCGCGGCAGTCGTGGTCGAAGGCGACGGGGTCCTCGCCCTCCAGGATGAGCCGTTCGTTCAGGACGTCCAGCATCTCCAGGAAGGACATGTCGGGCGAGATGCCGTCCACCTCGTAGGTGGACATGGCGCCGTCGGTGTCGGCGTTCCGCTGGCGCCAGACGCGCAGGGTGAGCCTCATGCGTAGCTCCGCTGGGTGGGATGGACGTACTCGAAGACCAGGTCTTCCTTGTGCAGGACGGGGGCCTCACCAGTGCCGGTGAACTCCCAGGCGGCCGCGTAGCCGAACTCGTCGTCGCGGCGGGCCGCCTCGCCGTCCGGGGTCTGGGACTCCTCGCGGAAGTGGCCGCCGCAGGACTCGGCGCGGTGCAGGGCGTCGAGGCACATCAGCTCGGCCAGTTCGAGGTAGTCGACGATGCGATTGGCCTTCTCCAGCGACTGGTTGAACTCCTCGCCGGTGCCGGGGACTTTGATCCGGCGCCAGAACTCCTCGCGGATGCGGGGGATTTCGGCGAGCGCCTTGCGCAGGCCCTCGGCGTTGCGGGCCATGCCGCAGAACTCCCACATCAGCTCGCCGAGTTCACGGTGGAAGGAGTCGGGGGTGCGGTCGCCGTCGACGGCGAGGAGCAGGCTGACCCGGTCCTCGGTCTCGGCCAGCACCTCCTGCACCTCGGGGTGTTCGCCGGTCAGCGGTTCCTGGTGCGGGTGGCGGGCCAGGTAGTCGTTGAGGGTGGCCGGCAGCACGAAGTAGCCGTCGGCCAGGCCCTGCATCAGCGCCGAGGCGCCGAGCCGGTTGGCCCCGTGGTCGGAGAAGTTGGCCTCCCCGATGGCGAAGAGACCGGGCACGGTGGTCTGGAGGTCGTAGTCGACCCAGAGCCCGCCCATCGTGTAGTGCACGGCGGGGTAGATCCGCATCGGCACCTCGTACGGGTCCTCGTCGGTGATGCGGTGGTACATGTCGAAGAGGTTGCCGTACTTGGCCTCGACCGCCTTGCGGCCCATGCGCGCGATGGCGTCGGAGAAGTCCAGGTAGACGCCCTGGCCGCCGGGTCCGACGCCGCGTCCCTCGTCGCAGACGTTCTTGGCGGCGCGGGAGGCGATGTCGCGCGGGACCAGGTTGCCGAAGGAGGGGTAGATCCGCTCCAGGTAGTAGTCCCGCTCGTCCTCGGGGATCTCCTTGGGCGGACGGGTGTCGCCCTCCGCCTTCGGCACCCAGATACGGCCGTCGTTGCGCAGCGACTCGCTCATCAGGGTCAGCTTGGACTGGTGGTCGCCGGTGCGCGGGATGCAGGTGGGGTGGATCTGGGTGAAGCAGGGGTTGGCGAACAGCGCGCCGCGCCGGTGCGCCCGCCAGATGGCGGTGGCGTTGGAGTTCATGGCGTTGGTCGACAGGTAGAAGACGTTGCCGTAGCCGCCGCTCGCCAGCACCACCGCGTCCGCGAAGTAGGTGTCGATCTTCCCGGTGATCAGGTCGCGGGCGACGATGCCGCGCGCCCGGCCGTCCACCACGATCAGGTCGAGCATCTCGGTGCGCGGGTACATCTCCACGTTCCCGGCCGCGATCTGCCGGGACAGCGCCTGGTAGGCGCCGAGGAGCAACTGCTGGCCGGTCTGGCCGCGGGCGTAGAAGGTGCGGGAGACCTGGACGCCGCCGAAGGAACGGGTGTCCAGCAGTCCGCCGTACTCACGGGCGAAGGGCACGCCCTGGGCCACGCACTGGTCGATGATCTCCACCGAGATCTGCGCGAGGCGGTGCACGTTGGACTCGCGGGCGCGGAAGTCGCCGCCCTTGACGGTGTCGTAGAACAGCCGGTGCACGGAGTCGCCGTCGTTGCGGTAGTTCTTCGCCGCGTTGATGCCTCCCTGCGCCGCGATGGAGTGGGCGCGGCGCGGGGAGTCCTGGTAGCAGAACTGGACGACGTGGTAGCCCTGCTCGGCGAGCGTCGCGCCCGCCGAGCCGCCCGCGAGGCCGGTGCCGACGACGATGACGGTGTGCTTGCGCCGGTTGGCCGGATTGACCAGCTTGGCCTCGAAGCGGCGGGTGTCCCAGCGCTCGTGGACCGGGCCGGAGGGGGCCTTGGTGTCGGCGACCGGGTCGCCGGTCGTGTAGTCGGTGTAGGTCATGGTCAGCTCACCACTTGGGTCATGACGCCCACGGGTACGGCGATGAAGCCGGCCGTGAGCAGCAGCGCGAGGACGTTGGCGGCGGTCTTCAGGACCCGCTCGCGGGTCCGGCCGCCGGCGCCGAGGGTCTGGGCGGCGCTCCAGAAGCCGTGCCGGATGTGCAGGCCGAGGGCGAGCATCGCCACGATGTAGATGACGTTGCCGTACCAGGTGGAGAAGGTGTCCACCACGTTCTGGTACGGGTGGCCCTCCTGGAAGCCGCCGGGGTGTGCGGTGCCGGTGGTCAGGTCCAGGAGGTGCCAGACGATGAAGAGGCCGAGGATGACGCCGCCCCAGCGCATGGTCCGGGTTGCGTAGCTGGTGCGTGCCTTCTTGTGCACGTACTTGCTGGGCCGGGCCTTGATGTCACGGCGGCTGAGCTGGTAGGCGGCGGTGGCGTGGGCGACCACGGCGACCACCAGGACGACCCGGATGAGCCAGAGCGTCCACTCGTAGTGCATGAACGGCTCGCCGACCGTGCGCAGCCAGTGGGCGTAGCTGTTGAACTCGCCGGCCCCGAAGTAGATCTTCAGATTCCCGATCATGTGCGCGACCAGGTACAGCAGCATCACAATGCCGCTGACGGCCATCACGGTCTTCTTGCCGACGGAGCTGTCCCAGACCGTGCGCGCCATCGACGGCCGTCGGTCCGTCCGCGTTGCCAGAGCCATGGACAGCACGTTACGACCGGGCAGGCCGATCGGTCCAAGACATGGATCGGCTGGTTTCCATAGTCTTTCGCTATCCTGGAGGCGTGCAGTTCCAGCAGCTCCAGTACTTCGTCGCCGTGGCCGAGACCCGGCACTTCACCCGTGCCGCCGAACGGGTCCATGTCGCCCAGCCCTCGCTCTCCCAGCAGATCCGGGCGCTGGAGCGGGAGCTGGGCGCGGACCTGTTCGTCCGGGCGCGCGGCAACATCGCGCTGACCGACGCGGGCGAGGCGCTGCTCCCGCTGGCCCGCCGCATCCTCGCGGACGCGGACACCGCCCGGCAGGAGGTGCAGGAACTGGTCCAGCTCCGGCGCGGCCGGGTGCGCCTCGGCGCCACCCCGAGCCTCTGCACGGGCCTGCTGCCGGACGTCCTCCGCGCCTTCCACGACCGCTACCCGGGCATCCAGCTCCTGATCCAGGAGAGCGGCTCCCGAGACCTGGTCCGCGAACTCGGCCGCGGCGCCCTCGACCTCGCCCTGATCGTCCTCCCCCTCCCGGCGCCGGCCCCCGCCCTGACGACGGTCGAGCTGCTGCGCGAAGACCTGGTCGTGGTCTCCTCCCCCGACGCCCCCGCCCCCGGCGGCGGCCGCCGCTCCGTCGAGATCGCCGACCTCGAGAACGAACGCCTCGTGATGTTCCGCCACGGCTACGACCTCCGCGAGCTCACCGTCAACGCGTGCCGCTCGGCCGGCTTCGAGCCGGAGTTCGCCGTCGAGGGGGGTGAGATGGACGCGGTCCTCGGCTTCGTCCGCGCGGGGCTGGGCGTGGCTGTCGTACCCCGGATGGTGGCGAGCCGTGCCGGGCGGGGCCTCCGGGTGACTCCGCTCGCCCGGCCCGGGCTGTCCCGGACCATCGCGCTGGCCCACCGCAGCGATGTGGCTCCGCCTCGGGGGGCTCGGGAACTCCAGCGGATGCTGCTGGAGCGGTAGCGCCCGCCCGTCTGCCCGGTGCTGTGGCTTTTCGGGTGCGGGTTCGTCGGGGCTGGTCGCGCGGTTCCCCGCGCCCCTGGCGGGGGTGCGGGCCGCTTGGCGGCCGCACCCCCTGGCCCCGCTAACCCGTCGCGTCCGCCAACGCCAGTGTGTGGAGCTGTTCCGGGGGGCCCGGGCGGGCGTAGTACCAGCCCTGGGCGGTGTCGCAGCCGAGGAGGCGGAGCTGGTCGGCCTGGGCGCTGGTTTCCACGCCTTCCACCGTGACCGCGAGGTCGAGGCTGTGGGCGAGGGAGACGATGCCTTCGACGATCTTGAGGTCCACCGGATCGGCGGGGTACTGCTGCATGCCCTGGGTGAAGGAGCGGTCGAGTTTGAGGACGCTGACCGGGAGGCGGCGCAGGTTGGCGAGGTTGGAGTAGCCGGTGCCGAAGTCGTCCAGGGCTATGTCGACGCCCATCTCGGCGAGCCGGCGCAGCGGCTTCAGGAGGCCGTCGTCGGCGCCGATCAGCGCGGACTCGGTGACCTCCAGGCACAGCGCGTCCGGGGTGACACCGGCGCGCTCCAGGATGTCGACGGTGTCCTGCACCAGGCCGGGGTGGGTGAGCTGGCACGGGGAGAGGTTGACGTTGATCCGCAGCGGGCCGGCCGTCTTCTCCCGCCACGCACGGGCCTGCCGGATCGATTCCTCAAGGACCCACCGGCCCAGCGGCACGATCAGCCCGGTGTGCTCGGCGAGCGGGATGAAGCGGTCCGGCCCGAGCACCCCGTGCTGCGGGTGCAGCCAGCGGACCAGGGCCTCCGCTCCGCTCACGGTGCCGTCGCCGAGGTGGACCAGGGGCTGGTACTCGATGAAGAACTCGCCGCGTTCCAGCGCGCTCGGCAGCGCGGTGGTGAGCCCGTGCCGGGTGATCGCGCGGGCGTCCGCCTCCGGGTCGGCCAGCTCGGCCCGGTTGCCGCCCGCCGACTTGGCCCGGTACATCGTGATGTCGGCGCTGCGCAGCACCTCCGCCGCCGTACGCTCCCCCGCCGGGCCCTCCACGATGCCGAGGCTGCCACGCACCAGGAGGTCGCGGCCGTCGATGCCGACCGGGGTGAGCAGGGCGTGGGTGATGCGTTCGGCCAGCTCCTCCACCCCGCGCTCGGTGTCGCGGCCGGTGGTGAGGGCCACGAACTCGTCGCCGCCGAGCCGGGCGACCATCTCGCCGGGCGCGGTGGTGCAGGACTGCAGCCGGTCCGCGACCTCCACCAGCAGCCGGTCGCCGGCCGCGTGGCCGAGGCTGTCGTTGATGGCCTTGAAGCCGTCGAGGTCGAGGTAGCACAGCCCGAAGCGCTGGCCCTCGCCCGCCGCGAGCGCCTTCTCCAGCCGCTCGAAGAACAGGGTCCGGTTGGGCAGCCCGGTCAGGGCGTCGTGCGTGGCCTCGTAGCGCAGCCGCAGATGGAGCAGCCGGCGCTCGGTGGTGTCCTCCATCAGCGCCAGCTGGTACTGCGGGGCGCCGTCGGCGTCGCGGAGCAGGGAGACCGTGAGGTTGGTCCACAGCGCGGTGCCGTCGGTCCGGTGGAACGCCTTCTCCACGTGGTAGTGGTCGCGTTCGCCGCGGACGAGTTCCTCGTAGAGCCGCCAGGTCTGGGGCGCGTCCTCTGGATGGGTCCAGTCCCGGACCTTCCGGCCGCGCATCATGGTCTCGGAGAGGCCGAACATGCGCTGGAGGGCGCCGTTGACCTGGAGGACGTTGCCGTCGAGGTCGGCGATGCCGATGCCGATCGCCGCACCCTCGAACACCGCGCGGAAGCGGGCCTCGCTGGCGTGCAGGGCCTCGGCGACCACACCCTGGGCGCGGAGCGCGGCCTGCGCGATGCACTCCTGCTCGGCGCGGGTGCGCTCGCGCAGCGCCTGGGCGTACCCGGCGGCCATGGCGTGCTGCAACCGCGAGGAACGCATGCGGAGTTGGTCCTGCGGGCTGTCGTCACCGCAGTACAGGACGAGGTAGGCGTCGACGCAGTCCAGGGTACGGGCGAGCACCTCGGGATCGGTGCCGTGCGCCTCGACCAGCGCGGCGCCGACCGACCGCGCCTCCCCGGCGTCGAAGCTTCTGGCCCGCAGCGCCCGGCTGAGGCGGTGGGCGAGGGGGAGCAGCAGCTCCTCGAAATCGGCGCGGGTGAGCGACGTGGAGGTGACGGGGTAGACGGCCCGGCTCCAGATCGTCGTCAGCCGCCGCACTCTGCCCTCCGGGCCGTCCGGCTCCGCGCTCACGCCGTACGCCCCACGCCGGCGAACCCGGAGAACGCGAAGTCGTCCTCGTCCTCCTGCGCCGACTCGGGCCGCCAGTCCGGGAGATGGACCAGTCCGGGGTCGAGCAGCTCGAAGCCGTCGAAGAAGCGGGCGATCTCGTCGCGCGGGCGCATCACCAGCGGGCTGCGGATGTCCCGGTACACGTCCACCGCGCCCTCGGCGCGCTCCTCGGGCAGGGGGATGCCCTCGTAGGAGGCGTGGGTGAGGATCAGCAGGCTGCCCGGCGCGAGCGCGGCCCGCAGTTCGGCCACCGCGCGGTGGGGTTCGTCGGCGTCCTCCAGGAAGTGCAGTACGGCCACCAGCAGCAGGGCCATCGGCCGGTCGAGGTCGATCAGCCGGGCCACCTCGGGGCTGGTCAGGATCTCCCGCGGCTTGCGCAGATCGGCGGCGACCACCCCGGCGTCCTCGTTCCCCGCGAGCACCGCCTGGCTGTGCGCGACGGCGACGGGATCGTGGTCGACGTAGACGACGCGGGCGCCGGGCCGGGCGGCCTGGGCTATCTCGTGGACGTTGCCGAAGGTCGGGATGCCGGAGCCGACGTCGAGGTACTGGTCGATGCCCTGCTCGGCGGCGAACCGCACGGCCCGGCGCAGGAACGCCCGGTTGGCCTGCATGGTCTTGGGCAGGCCGGGGAGGAACTCCATCGCCTTGCGGGCCGCTTCCCGGTCGACCTCGAAGTTGTGCGAACCGCCCAGGTAGTAGTCGTACATGCGCGAGACGCTCGGCACCGAGATGTCGATGCTCCGGGGGGCCCAGGCAGGGCGCTCCATGTATCACTCCAAGGCGTAGGCGGCAGGGACGGGCGAGCCGGTGTTCGAGCTGAGGCTACTGATCGCCCGCCAAAGGGGCGACCCGAAACGGAAATTGACCATCCGTTCCCGGTCACCGCCTGCGGGAAGTACCCGTCCGACCCCGCTGGGTGACCGTCCGGGCGCACGGCACAGGGCCCGTCCCCTCCGCGTGACACGGACGGTACGGGCCCTGCGCCGGGCGGTGACCGCTACTGGGCGGGCGCGCCGATCGGCTTGCCCTCGGGCGATACGGCGTACCAAGTGCCGCCCACACCCTGGCCGTTGGTGTCACCGGGGGCCTTGTCGCCGGCGAAGGTGTAGATGGGCCAGCAGTTGACCGACATCTGCTTCACGCCGTCGGGACGGGTGAAGGGCATCAGGCCCTTCTTCTTCACGCCCTGGGTGTCGTCGGCGCTCACCGGCGCCACCGCGGGCCACTTCTCCAGGCACGCCCCGGTGCAGTTGGAGACGGACTTGGGCCATGCCTTGTCCTTGAGGAAGCGGTAGACCGTGCGGCCATTCTTGTCGACGACGATGTCACCGAGCTCGGGGTCCTTGCGGACGGAGAGGCCGGGCAGCGAAGTCAGCGACGCCTTCTTGCCGTTGGGGGCGAGCGCGAACCACTTGCCGCCCACGCCCTGGCCGTTGACGTCGCCGGAGTTGAGGTCCTTGGCGTAGCGGTACGCGGGCCAGCCGCCGATGGTGAGCTGCTTGGTGCCGTCGGCGCGGGTGACCTCGCCCAGCATGGCCTTGTCGATGCCGGCCCCGGCGTTGGCGTCGTCGGCGGGGACCGGGGGCCAGGTGGTGGCGCAGTCGCCGTCGCAGTTGGTCTTCGGCGGCTCGGCCGTGTCCTTGTCGAAACGGTACAGGGTGAGGCCGGACCCGTCGGTGAGCACATTGCCGAGCTGCGGGTTGGTGGCCACCGTCAGCTTGCCCGCGGGGGCGGCGGGGGTCGGGGAGGCGCTGCTCTGGGCACCGTCGGCGCCGTAGCCGTTGCCCGCGGTGACCCCGGTGCCGATACCGGCGGCGCTGGCCGACGCTCCCACGTTCTGGGCCGCCGCCGCCGGGGGCGTGACGTTGTCCTGACCGCACGCCGTCGTCAGCGCCAGCACCGAAGCGGCCGTGGCCACCAGTGCGGCGGTCCGCCAGGAGGTCTTCATCCTCAACTCCCCATTTTCGCCAGTTTGTTGCGGCGCTACTGAGTCACCGCACGGCCATGGGTACGGGGCGCGGGGGGCGCAGCGTTCAACGGGGCGGCGAAAAACTTTCGGCGGTGCGCGACGGGGCGTACCGAGGGGGTGGCGGTGCGTACGTGCGTACCCATCGCTCCGGCGGGGCTGCCCGGCGTGTCAAACCAGGTGGGGTGCGTTGTCCCTCCTTCGGATCAATTGCCGTACGAATGGCGGCGGGGGCTTCGCGGGGCCTCCATGATCTCGCTCGTGCAAGGTCCCCAAGCAACCCGATGTGCGGTCGCCACCAGGGCGTTGGCGCTGCTCGCGGTGGCGTGGAGCGTGGTCGGCTGCCCGGTCGGCACGGCCTCGGCCGACGCCTGCGCCTACGCCTCCACGGGCCCGGACGGCACGGTGGCCGTGGCGGTGGCCGGAAACCACCACCCCGGCCCACCGCCCTGCCATCCGCCACCCCCGCCGCCCTGTCCGCCGACGCCCACGCCGACCCCCACG
>NZ_WWKH01000171.1:0-10044 GCF_009865595.1 Streptomyces sp. SID1328
CTCACCGTCGTGCTCGTCGCCACGCTGCTCGGCGGGGTTCCGCACATCTGGCGCGGAAGCAGCCCCACCCTGGACCACCTCGCCCGCCGCGTCCTCACCGTCGGCTTCGCCGCCGTCTGCTTCCAACCCCTCTACAGCCGGGGTGTGTTCGAGCACTGGGACGGCTCCGCCTACGCCCTGCTGCTCGTCGCGCTGCTCGTCCTGACCGCACTGTGCGACGCCGTACTGGCCGCCGCGCTCGCCCGCTCCCGCACCGGCTGGCCCTTCGGCCCGCTGCTGCGCGAGGAACTGCGCGGACTGCTCGGCATCGGGTCCGCCGTCTGCGCCACCGGAGCGGTGATGGCGCTCGCGGTCGCCGTCGCCGGACTCTGGGCGCTCCCGGTGTTCTGCCTCCCGCTGCTGCCCACCCAGTTGTCGCTGCGCCGGTACGCGGCCGTGCGCGCCACCTACCGGCAGACCATCACCTCCCTGGCCCGCGCCACCGAGATCGCCGGGTACACCCCGGCCGGCCATGCCCGCCGGGTAGCCGTCCTCAGCCTGGCGGTGGGCCGGGATCTCGGGCTCACCGGCCCCGAGCTGACCGTGCTGGAGCACGCGGCGCTGATGCACGACATCGGCCAGCTCAGCCTGGTCGACCCGGTCCCCGCGGGCGCCACCGCCGGGCTGCCCGGCGAGGAGCAGCGCCGTATCGCCCTGCTCGGCGGGGCCGTGGTCCGGCAGACCGGGGTGGCCGCGGCCGTCGCCGTGGTCGTGGAGCGGCAGGCCGACCCCTACCGGGACCAGCCGGTGGCCGCACGCATCGTGCGCGCGGTCAACGCCTACGAGGAGAAGTCCCGCGAGGCCGGGGTGGAGGGCCCCTTGCGCGCACTGGAGGAACTGCGGCTGGCCACGGCCGGGGACTACGCCCCCGAGGTGGTGGAATCGCTGGCGCGGGTCCTGTCCCGCGACTGTCTGACCCTGCCGGTTGCTGGGTAACCGATGGGTAATGAGCGCCTCTCCCGCGTGACGTGGTTGGATGCGAGAGAGAGGCAGTCCGGGGGCAAGAGCCAGCCCACTGAGCGGAACGGAACTGGCAGGCGGGAATCGTGAGGATCTTCGGCAAGGTACGGAACCGGCCCTCCGCCTCCTGGCGGCAGGCCACCGACCGGGCGTTTACGCTCATCGGCGACGGCCGGTACGAGGACGCGGGCGAACTGCTGACCCGCGCCGCCGATCTGGAGCCCTGGCTCGCCGAGTCCTGGTTCAACCTGGCCCTGCTGCACAAGTTCCGGCACGACTGGGAGCAGGCCCGCGCCGCCGGGCTGCGCGCCGTCGCCCTGCTGGACCGGGAGACCGGCGCGCCCGACTGGTGGAACGTCGGCATCGCCGCCACGGCGCTCCAGGACTGGCCGCTGGCCCGCCGCGCCTGGCAGGCGTACGGACTGAAGGTGCCCGGCGGCGCCACCGCGCTCGGCGAGCCGCTCGGCATGGAGCTGGGCAGCGCGGCCGTACGGCTCTCCCCGGAGGGTGAGGCCGAGGTGGTCTGGGGACGCCGGCTGGACCCGGCGCGGATCGAGGTGCTGTCCATCCCGCTGCCGTCCTCGGGGCGGCGCTGGGGCGAGGTCGTGCTGCACGACGGTGTCCCGCACGGCGAGCGCACCACGTCCACCGGGCACTCCTATCCGGTCTTCGACGAGATCGAGCTGTGGGCGCCGTCGCCCGTGCCGACCTGGGTGGTGCTGCTGGAGGCGGCGACCGAGGCGGACCGGGACGCGCTGGAGCAGCTGGCCGCCGACGCGGGGTTCGCGGCGGAGGACTGGTCCTCTTCCGTGCGGCTGCTGTGCCGGATGTGTTCGGAGTCGCGGATGCCGTCCGACGAGGGGGAGGGTGTGCATCTCGACCCCCACGATCACAGCGAGCCGGGTCACCCCGGTCCGCTGGGGCACCGGACGGACGGCCAGCTGTGGGTGCCGGAGCGGGAGTGCGGGATCGCCGCGCCGGCTTCGCTGGTCCGGGGGTTGCTGGACGGGTGGGTCGCGGACAGTCCGGACTCGCGGGACTGGCGGGATCTCGAAGAGGTCTGCTGACCGGCGCTGCCCGGTGGCGGTCCGTCGTGGTCGAGCGAGCCCGCGAATGGACACAGACCCGCGCCCCTGACCGGGCGCTACCCGTACCCTGTATCAGCATTCACCCCCCAGTTTTTGTGCAGGAAGGCGTCACTCGGTCATGGCTCAGCAGGACACCGATCACCAGCACGCGGGCGTGCTCCCCGTCGATGACGAGGGCTATGTCGTCGACACGGAGGACTGCGAGGAGCGCGAGACCGGCTGGCGCGAGCGCGGGACCTCGCGGCCGATCACGGTCGTCGGGAACCCGGTGCTGCACAAGGAGTGCGCGGACGTCACTGAGTTCGGCCCCGAGCTGGAAGAACTGATCGCGGACATGTTCGCCAGCCAGCGCACCGCCGAGGGCGTGGGCCTGGCCGCCAACCAGATCGGCGTGAGCCGGAAGGTCTTCGTCTACGACTGCCCCGACGACGACGGCGTCCGCCACACCGGCGTGGTCGTCAACCCCAAGCTGGTCGAACTCCCCGCCGCCGCCCGCCGTCTGGACGACAGCAACGAGGGCTGCCTGTCCGTGCCCACCGCGTACGCGCCGCTCGCGCGCCCCGATTACGCCGAGGTGACCGGGCAGGACGAGAAGGGCAACCCCATCAAGGTGCGCGGCACCGGCTACTTCGCCCGCTGCCTCCAGCACGAGACCGACCACCTGTATGGCTACCTCTACATCGACCGCCTCTCCAAGCGGGACCGCAAGGACGCGCTGCGGCAGATGGCCGAGAACGAACCGCGCTACGACGTGGTCGCCAACGACTGACGGGGTCGCGCGGAACCAGCGCCACCGCACCGAACAGCCACGACGCCCGGCCGGAGACCATTCCGGCCGGGCGTCGCGGCTGTTCGTTCATCTGTTCGCCGAAAGAAACCCGGCGACTTGGGGTAGTGAAAGGAGCAAATCCGTTCCCCAGGCGGTCAGTTGTAGTGCTGAATAGGGGTGCGGGGATACGCAACGGCGCACGCCCGGCACGGCAGGGAGGGGCGTGTGCTCCTGGCGGTCGAGAGGGGACTGTTCGTGCATGCTTTCTCAAGCGGCGCCACATCGGCGACGGCGGTCGCGGTACCACCTTCCCTCGCGCTCCCGGTGATCGAGGACGCCTTTCCCCGTCGGCTGCACCCGTATTGGCCGCGGCTCCAGGAGAACACCCGGCGGTGGCTGCTGGAAAAACGGCTGATGTCCCCGGACAAGGTCCGCGAGTACGCCGACAACCTGTGCTACACGGACCTGATGGCCGGCTACTACCTGGGCGCCCCCGACGACGTCCTGCAGGCCATAGCCGACTACAGCGCGTGGTTCTTCGTCTGGGACGACCGGCACGACCGTGACATCGTGCACGGCCGGCCCGAGGACTGGCGGCGGCTGCGGCAGCGCCTCCATACGGCGCTCGACGCACCCGAGGACCATCTGCACCACCAGGACGCGCTGGTGGCCGCTTTCGCGGACAGCGTGCTGCGGCTCTACGCGTTCCTGCCGGCCGCCTGGAACCAGCGGTTCGCCCGGCACTTCCACGAGGTGATCGAGGCGTACGACCGGGAGTTCGCGAACCGGGTCGCGGGCCGGGTGCCCGGTGTCGAGGAGTACCTCGCGCTACGGCGGCTCACCTTCGCGCACTGGATATGGACCGACCTCCTCGAACCGAGCGCCGGATGCCAACTCCCGGACACGGTACGGAAGAACCCGGCCTTTCGGCGCGCGGCCCTGCTGAGCCAGGAATTCGCCGCCTGGTACAACGACCTCTGCTCGCTGCCGAAGGAGATAGCGGGCGACGAGGTGCACAATCTCGGAATAAGTCTCATCACCCATTCCGGGCTCACCCTCGAAGAAGCCGTCGAAGAACTCAGGCGGCGCATCGAGAACTGCATCGCCGAATTCATCGAGGCCGAGCGCGAAGCGCTGGAGTTCGCCGGGGAACTCGACGACGGCACCGTACGCGGAAAGGAACTGAGCGCCGCCGTACGGACCTGCGTCGGCAATATGCGGAACTGGTTCAGCACCGTCTACTGGTTCCACCACGAGTCCGGCCGCTACATGGTCGACACCTGGGAGGACCGGTCCACACCCCCGTACGTCAACAACGAAGCGGCAGGTGAGAAATGACCGTCGACGCCGTCAATCCCGAGACGCGGGAAGTGGCCGATTTGAAGGAGCCGCCCCTCGCCGGGGGCGCCGTCCCGGTGCTCGGGCACGGCCTGAAACTGGCCCGCGACCCGCTCGGGTTCATGTCCCAGCTGCGCGACCACGGCGAAGTGGTGCGCCTGAAGCTGGGCCCCAAGACGGTGTACGCCGTCACCGCGCCGGCGCTCACCGGCGCACTCGCGCTGAGCCCCGACTACAAGATCGACGGACCGGTGTGGGAGTCGCTGGAGGGGCTCCTCGGCAAGCAGGGCGTGGCCACCGCCAACGGCCCGCTGCACCGGCGGCAGCGCCGCACCATCCAGCCCGCGTTCCGGCTCGCCGCGATCCCCGCCTACGGACCGATCATGGAGGAGGAGGCGCACGCCCTCACCGAGCGCTGGCGGCCCGGCGTGCCCGTCGACGCAACCGCCGAGTCCTTCCGGGTCGCGGTGCGCATCGCGGCCCGCTGCCTGCTGCGCGGCCAGTACATGGACGAGTGCGCGGAACGGCTCAGCACCGACCTCGCCACCGTGTTCCGGGGCATGTACCGGCGCATGGTGCTGCCGCTGGGACCGCTGTACCGGCTGCCGTTCCCGTCCAACCTCGAATTCAACCGGGCACTGGCCGATCTGCATCTGCTGGTGGACGAGATCGTCACCGAGCGAAGGGCGTCCGGTCAAAAGCCGGACGATTTGCTGACGGCTTTGCTGGAGGCGAAGGACGACAATGGCGACCCCATCAGCGAACAGGAGATCCACGACCAGGTCGTCGCCATACTCACGCCCGGAAGCGAGACAATCGCCTCCACGATCATGTGGCTCCTGCAGATCCTCGCGGACCATCCCGAGCACGCGGAGAAGGTGCGCGCGGAAGTTGAATCGGTAACCGGTGGCGCGCCGGTCGGATTCGAGCACGTACGCAGGCTGAGCCACACCAACAATGTCGTCGTCGAGGCCCTCCGACTGCGGCCCGCCGTATGGATATTGACGCGTCGCGCGCTCACCGACACGGCCCTCGGCGTCTATCGCATTCCGGCCGGGGCGGACATCATCTACAGCCCCTACGCGATTCAGCGCGACGCCCGCTCCTACGCACGCCACCTCGACTTCGACCCCGACCGGTGGCTGCCGGAGCGGGCCGAGGAGGTGCCGAAGTACGCCATGAGCCCCTTCAGCGTCGGCAACCGCAAGTGCCCCAGCGACCACTTCTCCATGGCCCAGCTGAGCCTGATCGTCGCGGCGATATCGGCGAAGTACCGGTTCCGTCAGGTCGAGGACTCGGACGCCACGACCCGCGTGGGCATCACCCTGCGTCCGCACCGGCTGCTGGTCGAGCCCGTGGAGTGGTGAGGAGCGACGCGCCCGGACCGGCGTGCGTTCAGGCGGCCCTAGGGCCCCGGAACGCACGCCGGTAGGCGTTCGGGGTGGTGCCGAGCGCCCGGACGAACTGGTGGCGCAGCGCGGCCGCGTTGCCGAACCCGGTCCGCCAGGCGATCGAGTCCACCGTCTCGTCGGTCCCCTCCAGCAACCGCTGGGCCAGCAGCACCCGTTGGCGCAGAATCCAGCGGTACGGGGTGGTGCCGGTCTCCTGCTGGAACCGGCGGGCGAAGGTGCGCGGGGACATGTGGGCGCGGGCGGCGAGCTGCTCGACGGTGACCTCCTGGTCGAGGTGCTCCTCCATCCACACCAGCACCTCGCCCACGGTGTCGCAGGGCCCCTTGGGCAGCGGGCGCTCGATGTACTGGGCCTGGCCGCCGTCTCGGTGCGGGGGCACCACCATCCGGCGGGCGATCTTGTTGGCGACCTCGGGCCCCTGCTCCTTGCGTACCAGGTGGAGGCAGGCGTCGATCCCGGCCGCCGTGCCGGCCGAGGTGATCACCGGGTCCTCGTCGACGTAGAGCACGTCCGGCTCCACCGTGACGCGCGGGTGACGCCGGCTCAGTTCCCCGGCGTTGTGCCAGTGCACCGCGCACCGGCGCCCGTCCAGCAGCCCGGCCTCGGCCAGCACGAAGACCCCGGTGCACACGCTGAGCACCCGCGCGCCGCGGGCCACGGCCCGGCGCAGCGCGTCCAGCAGGGCGGGGGGATAGTCACGGGAGGTGTAGGAATCGCCGGCCGGGACGGCGATCAGATCGGCCTCCTCCAGCCGCTCCAGACCGTGCGGGGTGGAGACGGTGAAGCCGCAGTGGGTGCGCAGGGTGGACCCCTCCGCCGAGGCCACGGCGAAGTCGTAGACCGGCAGTCCGTCGTCACTGCGGTCGATGCCGAACACCTCGCACACCACCCCCAGCTCGAAGGGGTGCACTCCGTCCAGCAGGACCGCGACCACGTTCTTCAGCATGCTGCCAGTGTGCCTCGGCGCTGGCAGGAATTCGAGGGCCTGCGGCAGTCCTGCCAGTGTTGGACAGGAGCGTTCAGCGCGAGGCTGATGACATGAACGGAAACCAGATCGAAGGTCTCATCGGAATGGCCGCCACTCTCGGCATCCTGGTCCTCCTGGTCCTGCCCTCGGTGATCGGCATCGTGCGCGAACGGCGCGTCGACCGACAGCTCGGGCAGGCCCAGAAGGACCGCGGAAAGGAGGCTCCGACGGCTCAGAAGTCCTCGTCCAGGTCCACGGTGCCCTCCACCGCGACCTGGTACGCCGACGGACGGCGCTCGAAGAAGTTCGTCAGCTCCTGAACACCCTGCAGCTCCATGAAGGAGAACGGGTTCTCCGAGCCGTACACCGGGGCGAAGCCGAGGCGCGTGAGGCGCTGGTCGGCGACGCATTCCAGGTACTGCCGCATCGACTCGGTGTTCATGCCGGGCAGGCCGTCACCGCACAGGTCGCGCGCGAACTGCAGCTCGGCCTCGACGGCCTCCCGGAGCATGTCCTTCACCTCCTGCTCGAGCTGGTCGTCGAACAGCTCCGGCTCCTCCTTGCGGACGGTGTCGACCACGTCGAAGGCGAACGACATGTGCATCGTCTCGTCGCGGAACACCCAGTTGGTGCCGGTGGCGAGGCCGTGCAGCAGGCCCCGGCTGCGGAACCAGTAGACGTACGCGAAGGCGCCGTAGAAGAACAGGCCCTCGATGCACGCGGCGAAGCAGATCAGGTTCAGCAGGAACTTGCGGCGGTCCGCCTTGGTCTCCAGCCGGTCCAGCTTGTCGACCGAGTCGATCCACTTGAAGCAGAACTCGGCCTTCTCCCGGATGGAGGGGATGTTCTCCACCGCAGCGAAGGCGTCCGCGCGGTCCTCCGGGTCGGGCAGGTAGGTGTCGAGCAGCGTCAGATAGAACTGGACGTGCACGGCCTCCTCGAAGAGCTGCCGGCTCAGGTAGAGCCGCGCCTCGGGGGAGTTGATGTGCTTGTACAGCGTCAGCACCAGGTTGTTCGCCACGATCGAGTCACCCGTGGCGAAGAACGCCACCAGGCGGCCGATCAGGTGCTGCTCCTCGGGGGAGAGCTTCGCCAGGTCGGCGACGTCCGAGTGGAGGTCGACCTCCTCGACGGTCCAGGTGTTCTTGATCGCGTCCCGGTAGCGCTCGTAGAAGTCCGGGTAGCGCATGGGGCGGAGAGTCAGCTCGAAGCCGGGGTCGAGCAGGTTCTTCTCGGTCATCACTGGCAGGCCTCGCAGGACTCGGGGTTTTCCAGGGAGCAGGCGACGGCGTCGGGGTCGGCCGCCTGCTGGACGGGGATGGTCTTGGTCTCCTGGGCACGGCCCGCCGCACGGGCGATCCGGGTCGCCGGGCGCGAACGCAGGTAGTACGTGGTCTTCAGACCCGACTTCCAGGCGTAGGAGTACATCGAGGAGAGCTTGCCGATGGTCGGCGTCTCCAGGAACAGGTTCAGCGACTGCGCCTGGTCGAGGAACGGGGTACGGGCGGCGGCCATGTCGATCAGACCGCGCTGCGGGATCTCCCAGGCCGTGCGGTACAGGTTCCGCACGTGCTCGGGAATCCAGGCGAAGCCCTGCACCGAGCCGTTGGCCTCGCGCAGCTCCTCACGGGTGCGGGCGTCCCACACGCCGAGGTTCTTCAGCTCCTGCACCAGGTACGCGTTGACCTGGAGGAACTCGCCCGACAGCGTCTCGCGCTTGAACAGGTTGGACACCTGCGGCTCGATGCACTCGTACACGCCCGCGATGGAGGCGATGGTGGCCGTCGGCGCGATCGCCAGCAGCAGCGAGTTGCGCATGCCGACCTCGGCGATCCGGGCGCGCAGCGCGGCCCAGCGCTCCGGCCAGGTCAGCTCGACGCCGTAGTGGTCGGGGTGCAGCACGCCCCGGGCGGTACGGGTCTGCTCCCAGGCGGGGAGCGGGCCGTTGCGCTCGGCGAGGTCGGCGGACGCCTCGTAGGAGGCCAGCATGATGCGCTCGGCGATCCGCGTGGACAGCGCCTTCGCCTCGGGGGAGTCGAAGGGGATACGCAGCTTGAAGAAGACGTCCTGGAGGCCCATCGCGCCGAGGCCCACCGGGCGCCACTTGGCGTTGGAACGGCCCGCCTGCTCGGTCGGGTAGAAGTTGATGTCCACGACCCGGTCGAGGAAGGTCACGGCGGTGCGGACGGTCTCGTCCAGCCGCTCCCAGTCGATGTCCCCGTCGGCCACGAAGGCGCCCAGGTTCACCGAGCCGAGGTTGCAGACCGCGGTCTCCCCGTCGTCGGTGACCTCCAGGATCTCCGTGCACAGGTTGGAGGAGTGGACCACGTTGCCCGGCAGCGCCGTCTGGTTGGCGGTGCGGTTGGCGGCGTCCTTGAAGGTCATCCAGCCGTTGCCGGTCTGCGCGAGGGTGCGCATCATGCGGCCGTACAGCTCGCGGGCCGGCATGGACTTCTTCGCCAGGCCCGCCTCCTCGGCCTTGCGGTAGGCCGCGTCGAACTCCGGGCCCCACAGGTCGACCAGCTCGGGCACGTCCGCCGGGGAGAACAGCGACCAGGACTCGTCGGCGTTGACCCGGCGCATGAACTCGTCCGGAATCCAGTGCGCGAGGTTCAGGTTGTGCGTACGGCGCGCGTCCTCACCGGTGTTGTCGCGCAGCTCCAGGAACTCCTCGATGTCGGAGTGCCAGGTCTCCAGGTACACCGCGGCCGCGCCCTTGCGCCGGCCGCCCTGGTTCACCGCGGCCACCGAGGCGTCCAGCGTCTTCAGGAACGGGACGATGCCGTTGGAGTGGCCGTTGGTGCCCCGGATCAGCGAACCCCGGCTGCGGATGCGGGAGTACGAGAGGCCGATGCCGCCGGCGTGCTTGGAGAGGCGGGCGACCTGGTGGTAGCGGTCGTAGATCGAGTCCAGCTCGTCCAGCGGGGAGTCCAGCAGGTAGCAGGACGACATCTGGGGGTGCCGCGTACCGGAGTTGAACAGGGTGGGGGAGGAGGGCAGGTAGTCCAGGCGGCTCATCAGGCCGTACAGCGCGGCCACTTCGTCCACGGCGGGGGCGCTGTCGTTCTCGGCCAGACCGCTCGCCACGCGCAGCATGAAGTGCTGGGGGGTCTCGATCACCTTGCGGGTGATGGGGTGGCGGAGCAGGTAGCGGCTGTACAGGGTGCGCAGGCCGAAGTAGCCGAACCGGTCGTCGGCGCCGGTGTCGATCAGGGCGTCCAGCCGGGCGGCGTGCAGCGCCACGAAGTCGGCGGTGCGGTCGGCGACCAGGCCCTCGCGGTGGCCCACGGCCACCGACTCGGTGAAGCGGGTCACGCCCTGCGAGGCGGCCTCGGCGCGGATGGAGAGCGTGAGCAGCCGGGCGGCCAGCCGGGAGTACGCGGGGTCCTCCGAGATCAGACCGGCGGCGGCCTCGGTGGCCAGCTCGCGCAGCTCCGCCTCGTCGGCGCGCGCCGACCGGCCGCGCAGCGC
>NZ_WWKH01000172.1:0-10522 GCF_009865595.1 Streptomyces sp. SID1328
GTACGGCGGCCACCCGGAAGGCCGACGGCACCCTCACCCGGATCGCGTCCCGCGCGGCCGGGGTCACCGCGCTCGGCGACGGTCTGACCGCGCTGATCTCGGGCCTGACCGTCGCCGTCGCCGCGCTGCTCGGCGCGCAGGCGGCGGCCGGGGGCCGTATCCACGGCGTGCTGGTGGCCGTGGTCGTCCTCACCCCGCTGGCCGCCTTCGAGGCGGTGCTCGGCCTCCCGCTGGCCGTCCGCTACCGCCAGCGGGTCGCCCGCAGCGCCGAGCGGGTCTACGAGGTCCTGGACGCCCCGGTGCCGGTGCACGAGCCCGAGCACCCGCGCGAGGCCCCCGCCTCGCCGTTCCCGCTCGTGATGAGGGACCTGACCGCCCGCTACGAGGACCAGCACCGGGACGCGCTCCACGGGCTCGACCTCACCCTGGACCGGGGGCGCCGGATCGCCGTGGTCGGCCCCTCGGGCTCCGGCAAGACCACCCTCGCCCAGGTGCTGCTCCGCTTCCTGGACCCCGGCTCCGGCACGTACACGCTGGCCGGGGTGCCCGCGGCCGAGATGGACGGCGACGAGGTACGGCGGCTGGTCGGGCTGTGCGCCCAGGACGCCCACCTCTTCGACAGCACCGTCCGGGAGAACCTGCTGCTCGCCCGCAAGGACGCGACCGAGGCCGAGTTGCGGGACGTGCTGCTGCGGGCCCGGCTGCTGGACTGGGTGGACGGCCTCCCCGAGGGCCTGGACACGCAAGTCGGCGAGCACGGCGCCCGGCTCTCGGGCGGCCAGCGGCAGCGGCTGGCGCTGGCCCGCGCGCTGCTCGCGGACTTCCCGGTGCTGGTGCTGGACGAGCCCGCCGAGCACCTGGACCTGCCCACGGCGGACGCACTCACCGACGACCTGCTGGCTGCGACCGAGGGCCGCACCACGCTGCTGATCACGCACCGGCTCGCCGGTCTCGCCGCCGTCGACGAGGTGCTCGTCCTCGACGCGGGCCGCGTGGTGCAGCGCGGCCCGTACGCCGGGCTGCTCGCCGTGGACGGCCCGCTGGCCGCGATGGCCCGCCGCGAGGCGGAGGCGGAGGCCCTCGTCGTGCTGTGACCGGCGGGGCCGGTCAGACCCGTCCGGCGAGGAGGTCCTCGATCACGCGGGCCACGCCGTCCTCGTTGTTGGCGTGGGCGCGGCTGGTGGCGGCGGCCAGGGTGTCGGGGTGGGCGTTGCCCATGGCGTAGGAGCGTCCCGCCCAGGTCAGCATCTCGATGTCGTTCGGCATGTCGCCGAAGGCGACGACCTCCTCCTGCGAGATGCCGCGCTCGGCACAGCACAGGGCCAGGGTGCTGGCCTTGGAGACGCCGGGTCCGCTCAGTTCCAGCAACGCGCTGGGGCTGGACCGGGTGACGTTGGCGTGGCCGCCGATGGCGATCCGGGCGAGGGTGAGGAAGGCGTCCGGGTCGAGGTCGGGGTGGTGGGCCAGGACCTTCAGCACCGGCTGGCTCGCCGCGACACCGTCCGGCGCGAGGAGTTCCTCGGCGGGCCGCAGGGTGTCCGGGATCTCCAGGTGCAGCTTGGGATAGGCGGGCTCCTGGTGGAAGCCGTAGGTCTGCTCCACCGCGAACAGGGTGCCGGGGGCCGCCTCGCGCAGCAGCTGGACGGACTTCAGGGCGTTCTCCCTGGCCAGCTCGCGCACCTTCACGAAGCGGTGAGCGCCCAGGCCGCCGTGCAGGTCGACCACGGCGGCGCCGTTGCCGCAGATAGCCAGGCCGTGGCCGTGCACATGCTCGCTGACGACATCCATCCAGCGGGCCGGGCGGCCGGTGACGAAGAAGACCTCGATACCCGCCTTCTCGGCCGCGGCCAGCGCGGCGACGGTCCGTGGGGAGACGGTCTGGTCGTCGCGCAGCAGGGTGCCGTCGAGGTCAGTGGCGATCAGGCGCGGCGGGAGGGAGCCCCCTCCTCGTCCGGACGGGGCCGACGGCTGTGCGGGGGCCGGGGTCCCCGGCTCTCTGGTCGCTGAGGTCACCCGAGCATTCTCGCGCATATGCGCGCACGATCGTGCGGCACGGGGCCCGGATGAGGGCAGGTACGCGTCAGATGCGTTCGGGATCGGGTCCGGGCCGGCCATCCGGGCGTCGTAGGCTCGTCGGCATGGCCCTTCGTCTCAGTACCGTGATCCTCCCCGTCGACCGCTGGAGCGAAGGGGGTCGGGCGAAATGGCAGCGGGCCGAGGAGCTCGGCTTCCATGCCGGGTACACCTACGACCATCTGTCGTGGCGCTCGTTCCGGGACGGGCCGTGGTTCGGGGCGCTGCCGACGCTGACGGCCGCCGCGGGGGCGACCGAGCGGCTGCGGCTGGGGACGCTGGTGACCTCGCCGAACTTCCGGCACCCGGTGACCCTGGCCAAGGAGCTGATCTCCCTGGACGACATCTCCGGCGGCCGGGTCACCCTGGGCATCGGCGCGGGCGGCTCCGGGTTCGACGCCACGGCGCTCGGGCAGGAGGCGTGGTCGCCGCGTGAGCGGGCCGACCGGTTCGCGGAGTTCGTGACGCTGCTGGACCGGCTGCTGACCGAGGACGCGGTGTCGTACCCGGGGGACCACTACTCGGCGGTCGAGGCCCGCAACATTCCGGGCTGCGTGCAGGAGCCCCGGTTGCCGTTCGCGGTGGCGGCGACGGGCCCGCGCGGGCTGAAGCTGGCGGCGCGGTACGGGCAGGCGTGGGTGACCACGGGCGACCCGAAGCTGTTCGAGACCGGTACGCCGGAGCAGTCGGTGCTGGCGGTGGAGCGGCAGATCGGCCGGCTCGCCGAGGCATGCGCGGAGATCGGCCGGGACGTGACCGGCCTGGACAAGATCATGCTGACCGGGTTCACCCCGGACCGTGCCCGTCCGCTGGACTCCGTCGACGCGTTCGTGGACTTCGCCGGCCGGTACGCGGCGCTGGGCATCACCGAGCTGGTGATCCACTGGCCCATCGCCGACTCGGACTTCGCGGCCGACCAGGCCGTCTTCGAGAAGATCGCCACCGAGGCCGTGGCCCAGCTCGGCTGAGCGGCCGGAGGATCTCAGCGCGGCTCGGAGAACCGCAGGTAGCGCGGCGGGACGGCGTCGGTCAGCCAGACGCCGTTCGCGCTGACGTGGAAGACATGGCCGTCGCGGTGCATGGCGCCCGCGTCCACGGCGAGGACCACGGGACGGCCGCGGCGGGCGCCCACCCGGGTCGCGGTCTCGCGGTCGGCCGAGAGGTGGACGGCGTGCCGGTCCATGGGGCGCAGCCCCTCGGCGCGGATCGCGTCCAGGCTGCCGGCGACGGTGCCGTGGTAGAGGTACGGCGGCGGGGTCGCCGGGGGCAGGCCGAGCGCCACCTCGACGGTGTGGCCCTGGCTGGCGCGGATTCTGCCGCCCTCGACGGCGAAGCGCCGCTTGTCGTTGACGGCCACGACGTGGTCCAGCTCGGCGCGGCTGATGGGGAAGCCGTGGGCGGCCGCGGCGGCGAGCAGCGTGTCGATCTCCACCCAGCCGGCCGGGTCCAGGGTGAGCCCGATGCGCTCGGGCTGGTGCCGCAGGTGCTTCGAGAGGTACTTGGACACCTTCACGGTGCGTCTGTCATCCATCGCCTCTGATATACCCGTTTCTCCCATATGATGCTTTTCGCATCTTCCTTTCTTAGGGCTGCCCCGCGTTTTCCGCCCGTGTTCCGCC
Organism: Streptomyces sp. SID1328; assembly: GCF_009865595.1. Taxonomy (NCBI): domain Bacteria; kingdom Bacillati; phylum Actinomycetota; class Actinomycetes; order Kitasatosporales; family Streptomycetaceae; genus Streptomyces; species Streptomyces sp. SID1328. The sequence goes on from NZ_WWKH01000172.1 coordinate 3,693, forward strand.
CCTCCCCAGCCTTCCGGAGAGACGCGGATCACGCACATGATTTCCGCGGTGAGGTTTGATCCACAGCCAATGCGCCTTATCCACAGCCTTTTTGACGATTCTGTGGACAACCAGCGCCCGTTTCAGGCAGGTTGATCAACTTCAGCGTGCTTCACGGCAGATGAAGCCTCCGCGCGCGATGCTCCGACTCACAACTTCGGCTCCACCCGCGCCAGTTTGCGCAGCGCCCCCGGCATGAACCGCGACAACAGGTACGCCCCCCGTGCCTCCGGAGTCACCGGCACCACCGCCCGGTTCTCCGCCACCGCGTCCAGAATCGCCCTGGCGACCTTCTCCGGCGGGTAGTTGCGCTTCCCGTACAGCCGGGACGCGCGCTCCTGACGCCGCCGTGCCTCGGTCTCGTCCACCCCTGTGAAGCGCGTCGTCGACGTGATGTTGGTGTTGACGATGCCCGGGCAGATGGCCGTAACTCCAATGCCTGCGGCGGCCAGTTCGGCACGCAGGCACTCCGACAGCATCAGCACCGCCGCCTTGGACGTGCTGTACGCCGGAAGCGCCCGCGAGGGCTGGAAGGCAGCCGCGGAAGCGATGTTGACGATGTGGCCGCCCTGTCCCCGCTCCGCCATCCGGGCCCCGAAGAGACGGCAACCGTGGATCACTCCCCACAAGTTGACGTCCAGCACCTTGCGCCAGTCGTCCGGAGTCGTGGTGAAGAAGGAGCCGGAGACTCCGATGCCCGCGTTGTTGACCAGCACGTCCACCACGCCGTACTGGCGGTGCACCCGCTCGGCCAGCTTCTCCATGGCCTGCTCGTCCGAGACGTCGACCGTCTCCGGCCAGGCGCCCGACGCGCCCGACGACAGGGCCAGTTCGGCGGTACGGGCAGCCGTCCCGGCGTCCCGGTCGACCGCCACCACCCGCGCCCCCGCCTCGGCGAGAGCCAGCGCCGTCGCGCGCCCGATGCCGCTTCCCGCACCCGTGACCAGCGCCAACTGATCGCCGAAACGGTCGGCATGACGACCGCCGCCGCCCCGCGACGGCTCGCCCTGCTCCACGGAGGTCGTGAACTCCTCGATCCATCGCGCCAGTTGGTCGGGCCGGGTGCGCGGCACCCAGTGCTTGGCCGGGAGCGTGCGCCGGGTCAGCCTCGGCACCCACCGCTCCAGGTCGTCGTAGAGCCGCTCCGAGAGGAACGCGTCGCCCTGCGGGGTGATGAGCTGCACCGGGACGTGCGCGACGGCGTCCGGGCGAGGGTGGCGCAGCCGGGGGCGGACGTTGTCCCGGTACAGCCAGGCCCCGTGGGCGGCGTCCGAGGGCAGGGTCGCCGTCGGATAGTCGCCGGCCGGGATCTTCTCGGCCCGCTCCAGCAGCTTGGGCCACCGCTTGCCCAGTGGCCCGCGCCAGGCCAGCTCCGGCAGCACCGGCGTGTGCAGCAGGTACACGTACCAGGACTTGGCGCCCTGGCCGAGGAGCTGGCCCACCCGGCGCGGGGTCGGGCGTTTCACGCGGGCGTCGATCCAGTGGCCGAAGTGGTCCAGCGAGGGGCCCGAGACGGAGGTGAAGGAGGCGATGCGGCCCCGTGTCCGCTCGACCGTCACGAATTCCCAGGACTGCACCGAACCCCAGTCGTGCCCGACCAGGTGCACCGGCCGGTCCGGGCTCACCGCGTCGGCCACCGCGAGGAAGTCGTCCGTCAGCTTGGCCAGGGTGAAGCCGCCGCGCAGGGGCTTCGGCGCGGTGGAACGGCCGTGACCGCGCACGTCGTAGAGCACCACGTGGAAGTCGTCCGCCAGGCGGGCGGCCACCTCGGACCAGACCTCCTTGCTGTCCGGGTAGCCGTGCACCAGCACCACGGTGGGGCGCCCCGGATCGCCCAGTTCGGCCACGCACAGCTCGATCCCGCCGGTGTGCACCCGCCGCTCACGCGCGTCCTTCAGCGTCACTTGTCCTCCGCACGCATCCGCCCGACTCCGTCCAGCGAATGTGGCAGTTGTTAGAGGTGGCGTCAATAGGGGAGATCGGGCCCCCTCCCCCTACGGCCCATCACCCCTAGGGCCCCGTACTACCCGAGACGGACCCCAAGACGGCTCTGAGGTCTGACGACCCGCGTGCCCCATGTCACTACCGTCGGGGACGTGACTGTGATCGTGACCGAGAGCCTGAGCAAGCGGTTCCCCCGGGTGACCGCGCTCGACCGGCTGTCCGTGGACATCGGACCCGGTGTGACGGGACTCGTCGGTGCCAACGGCGCCGGCAAGTCCACCCTGATCAAGATCCTGCTGGGTCTGTCCCCCGCCACCGAGGGCCGCGCCGCCGTGCTCGGCCTCGACGTGGCGACCGAAGGCGCCGCCATCCGCGAGCGCGTCGGCTACATGCCGGAGCACGACTGCCTGCCGCCCGACGTCTCGGCCACCGAGTTCGTCGTGCACATGGCGCGCATGTCCGGCCTGCCGCCCACGGCCGCCCGCGAGCGCACCGCTGACACCCTGCGCCACGTCGGGCTGTACGAGGAGCGCTACCGCCCCATCGGCGGCTACTCGACCGGCATGAAACAGCGGGTCAAGCTCGCCCAGGCGCTGGTGCACGACCCCCGGCTGGTCTTCCTGGACGAGCCGACCAACGGCCTCGACCCGGTCGGCCGTGACGAGATGCTCGGCCTGATCCGCCGCATCCACACCGACTTCGGCATCTCGGTCCTGGTCACCTCGCACCTGCTGGGCGAGCTGGAGCGCACCTGCGACCACGTCGTGGTCGTCGACGGCGGCAAGCTGCTGCGGTCCAGCTCCACCACCGACTTCACCCAGAGCACCACCACGCTGGCCGTCGAGGTCACCGACAGCGACACCCACCCCGACGGCACCCGCGCCCTGCGCGAGGCGCTGCAGGCGCGCGGGATCGACACCCACGACGACGGCGGCGGCCTGCCCGGCGCCGGCCACATCCTGCTGCTCACCGCGCAGGGCGAGGAGACGTACGACCTGGTCCGCGACACCGTCGCCGGGCTCGGTCTCGGCCTGGTCCGGATGGAACAGCGGCGCCACCACATCTCCGAGGTGTTCACCCGCGACGAGCAGCGGAAGGAGGCAGTCGGCCATGGCGGTTGACCAGCCCGTCCCCACGGCACCGGCGCCCTCGGGCGACCAGTCCCGCATCCACGACATCGGCTACCGCGGCTACGACGGCCCCCGCCTCGGCCGCGCCTACGCCCGTCGCTCGCTGTACTCGCAGTCCCTGCGCGGCGCCTACGGACTCGGCCGCTCGGCCAAGTCCAAGGTGCTGCCGATGCTGCTGTTCGCGGTGATGTGCGTGCCGGCCGCCATCATGGTCGCCGTCGCGGTGACCACCAAGGCGCACGACCTGCCGGTCCCCTACAGCCGGTACGCGATCATCATGCAGGCCGTGATCAGCCTGTTCGTCGCCTCGCAGGCACCGCAGTCCGTCTCCCGCGACCTGCGCTTCAAGACGGTGCCGCTGTACTTCTCGCGGCCCATCGAGACCGCCGACTACGTGCTCGCCAAGTTCGCGGCGCTCGCCTCGGCCCTGTTCATCCTCACCGGTGGTCCGCTGATCGTCCTCTTCGTGGGCTCGCTGCTCGCCAAGATGGGCGTGGCCCACCAGAGCGAGAAGTTCGGCCAGGGCCTGGTCACGGTGGCCCTGCTCTCCCTGCTGTTCGCCGGGATCGGCCTGGTCGTCGCCGCCGTCACCCCGCGCCGCGGCTTCGGCATCGCCGCCGTCATCGCCGTCATGACCATCTCCTACGGCGCCGTCTCCACCCTCCAGGCCATCGCGGACTCCCGGGACAACAGCGGCTCGGTGCCGTGGATCGGGCTGTTCTCCCCGGTCACCCTGATCGACGGGGTCCAGTCGGCGCTGCTCGGCGGCACGTCGTCGTTCCCCGGCGGGGTGGGCCCGTCCACCGGCGAGGGCTTCGTCTACCTGATCGTCGTCCTCGGCCTGATCGCCGCGAGCTACGGCCTGCTGCTGCGCCGCTACAAGAAGGTGGGCCTGTGACCGCCCTCCCGTCGCCCGCCACCACCCTTCCAAGGAATGGGCTGCGCCCATGAGCACACTTTCGATCGACCACGTCTCTCGCTGGTTCGGCAACGTGGTCGCCGTCAACGACATCACCATGACCATCGGTCCCGGCGTCACGGGCCTCCTCGGCCCCAACGGCGCGGGCAAGTCCACCCTCATCAACATGATGGGCGGCTTCCTCGCCCCCTCCACCGGCACCGTCACCCTCGACGGGCAGCCGGTGTGGCGCAACGAGACGGTGTACCGGCACATCGGCATCGTCCCCGAGCGCGAGGCGATGTACGACTTCCTCACCGGCCGCGAGTTCGTCGTCGCCAACGCCGAGCTGCACGGTCTCGGGGCCAAGGCCGCCCAACGTGCCCTGGCCACCGTGGAGATGGAGTACGCCCAGGACCGGAAGATCTCCACCTACTCCAAGGGCATGCGCCAGCGCGTGAAGATGGCGTCCGCGCTCGTGCACGACCCCTCGCTGCTGCTGCTCGACGAGCCCTTCAACGGCATGGACCCGCGTCAGCGGCTGCAGTTGATGGAGCTGCTGCGCGCCATGGGCGACGAGGGCCGCACGGTGCTGTTCTCCTCGCACATCCTGGAGGAGGTCGAGCAGCTCGCCCGGCACATCGAGGTCGTCGTCGCCGGACGGCACGCGGCCAGTGGCGACTTCCGCAAGATCCGCCGCCTGATGACCGACCGCCCGCACCGCTATCTGGTCCGCTCCAGCGACGACCGCGCCCTCGCGGCCGCCCTGATCGCCGACCCGTCCACCGCGGGCATCGAGGTCGACGCCGTCGAGGGCGGGCTGGTCGTCCAGGCCGTCGACTTCGGCCGCTTCACCACGCTGCTGCCCAAGGTCGCCAGTGACCAGGGCATCCGGCTCCTCACGGTCTCGCCCTCGGACGAGTCCCTGGAGTCCGTCTTCTCGTATCTCGTCGCGGCGTAGGAGGCCGAAGATGTACGACCCCACAGTCGCCCGGCTCACCTACCGGGCCCTGCTCGGCCGCCGCCGCGCTCTCGTCCTCGGTGCCCTGCCCCTGCTGCTCATCGTGATCTCGCTGGCCGTACGCCTGCTGACCGGGGCCGACGACCAGGTCGCCGCCGACGTGCTCGGCGGGTTCGCGCTCGCCACCATGGTGCCGATCATCGGCGTCATCGCGGGCACCGGCGCGATCGGGCCGGAGATCGACGACGGCTCCGTGGTCTATCTGCTGTCCAAGCCGCTGAAGCGGCCCACGATCGTCTTCACCAAGCTGATCGTCGCCATCGCGGTGACCATGGTGTTCTCCGCGCTGCCCACCCTGATCGCGGGCCTGATCCTCAACGGCAACGGCCAGCAGGTGGCCGTCGCCTACACGGTCGCCGCGCTCGTCGCGTCCATCGCCTACTCGGCGCTGTTCCTGCTGCTCGGCACGGTCTCGCGGCACGCGGTGGTCTTCGGCCTGGTCTACGCCCTGGTCTGGGAGGCGCTGTTCGGCTCGCTGGTGTCCGGTGCCCGCACCCTGAGCGTCCAGCAGTGGTCGCTCGCGGTCGCGCACAAGGTGGTCGGCAGCAACCTGATCACCTCCGACGTCGGCCTCCCCGCGGCCACCGCCCTGCTGATCGTGGTCACCGTGGCCGCCACCTGGTACGCGGGTCAGCGGCTGCGCGCGCTGACCCTGGCGGGCGAGGAGTAGCAACCGCCGGCGCCGGGGTTAATTCGCTGGCGCCGGGCTTCCGGGCGGGGGCACAGTGGGGGAGCCGACGCCGGGTTCAGGGAGCCCGGCGCGCCCCCGTACCGGGAGCGGAGCCGGACGGCGTCATGTCCGGCTTCCGTCAGGACGGTTCCAGGGCGGGCTCCGGTGCGGTTACTCCACCGTCGAGCCCGCTCCCGCACAGGGACCGTCCGGGGCGGCCGCTTCGAGCACGCGATGTCGCTCTCGCGTGGGCCGCCCACCCGGAGAATTCGCCGAGAGGCGGGGCAGGACCACGCCGTGCCCCGCCTCTCAGCCGAGCAGTCGCTCCAGCACCACCGCGATGCCGTCCTCCTCGTTGGAGGCGGTCACCTCGTCGGCCACGGCCTTGAGTTCGGGGTGGGCGTTGGCCATGGCCACGGTGTGCGCGGCCCAGGCGAACATCGGCACGTCGTTCGGCATGTCGCCGAAGGCGATCGTGTCGGCCGCCTTCAGCTTCAGGCGCCGCGCCGCCAGCGACAGACCCGTTGCCTTGGACAGCCCCAGCGGCAGCAGCTCCACGATGCCCTCGCCCGCCATGACGACGGTGACGAAGCCGCCCGCCGCGCGCGAGGCCGCGTCCGCCAGTTCGTCCGTGGACAGCGTCGGATGCTGGATGTAGATCTTGTTCAGCGGGGCTTCCCACAGGTCGGCCGCGTCCGTGAACGCCTTGGCCGGCAGCCGGCCGGCGACCGCGTAGCCGGGGCCCACCATGACCTCGCCGTCCAGCCCGTCCCGGCTCGCCGCCAGGTACAGCGGGCCCACCTCGGCCTCGATCTTGGCCAGGGCGACGCCCGCCAGCTGCCGGTCCAGCGTCACCGAGGTCAGCAGCCGGTGCTGTCCGGCGTCGTAGACCTGGGCGCCCTGGCCACAGACGGCGAGGCCCCGGTAACCGAGGTCGTCCAGTATGTGCCGGGTCCAGGGCACCGCCCGGCCGGTGACGACGATGTGGGCGGCGCCCGCGGCCGTGGCGGCGGCGAGCGCCTCACGGGTGCGCGGCGAGATCGTCTCGTCGCCGCGCAGCAGCGTGCCGTCCAGATCGGTGGCGACCAGCCCGTACGGGAAGGGGTTGCTCACTTGGCGAGATCGGAA
>NZ_WWKH01000173.1:0-7163 GCF_009865595.1 Streptomyces sp. SID1328
CAGGCCGCGCGCGTGGTCCACGCGGGGCTCGCGCGCGAGCCCGGAGTCGACGACGGCCCGGACGCCCGGCACGGTGAGGGAGGACTCGGCCACGGAGGTCGCCAGGACCACCCGGCGCCGTTCGCCGGGGGAGAGCACCGCGTCCTGCACGGCGGCGGGGGCGCGGCCGTGCACCTGGAGCACGTCGACATCGGGAAGCCGGCCCAGCTGCCCGGCCACGCGGGCGATCTCGCCGACGCCGGGCAGGAAGCACAGCACGTCACCGGTCTGCTCGGCGAGAGCCCGCCGTACGACCGAGGCCACGTGCGCGAGGAGGGCGGGGTCCACCCGCATCCCGTGCGGCGGCCGTACCGGACGCGCGGGCGGCGCCCAGATCACGTCCACGGGGTACGAGACCCCGGCCGCCTCCACCACCGGCGCACCGCCGAGCAGCCGGGCCCAGCCCCGGGCGTCGGTGGTCGCGGAGGCGGCCACCAGGCGGAGGTCGGGCCGGAGGGTCCCCCGTACGTCCCAGAGGAAGGCGGCGGCCGTGTCGGCGTCGAGATGCCGCTCGTGGCACTCGTCGAGCACCACCACGTCGACACCGGTCAGCTCCTGGTCCCGCTGGAGCCGCTGGAGGAGGACACCGGTGGTCACGACCTCGACGCGGGTATGGCGCCCCACCACACGTTCACCGCGAACGGTGTGGCCGACGCTCACCCCCGGCTGCTCGCCCAGCAGCCACGCCATCCGTCGCGCGGCGGCCCGCGCCGCGATCCGGCGGGGCTCGGCCACCACGACCCGCCGCGCCGGACCGCCGCCGACCAGCCCGGCCAGCACCAGCGGCACGAGCGTCGTCTTGCCGGTACCGGGCGGCGCCACCAGCACGGCGGTGCCCTCCCCGTCCAGCGCGGCGGTCAGGTCGGGCAGGGCGGAGCGCACGGGCAGCGCGGCGAGGGCGTCGTCACGGATCACGCCCCCAGTGTCGTACGCCGGGCGGTCAGTCCCGTTCGCAGACGAAGATCGCGGTACCGGGGATCAGGCTGCCGCGCAGCGGGGACCAGCCGCCCCACTCGGAGGTGTTCCAGGCGGGCCACTCCGGCTCCACCAGGTCCACCAGCCGGAACCCGGAGGACACGACGTCCCGCACCCGGTCACCGATCGTGCGGTGGTGCTCCACATAGACGGCGCGCCCGTCGTCGTCCTGCTCCACATAGGGAGTGCGGTCGAAGTAGGACGACGCCACCGACAGCCCCTCCGGACCCGGTTCGTCCGGGAACGCCCAGCGGATCGGGTGCGTCACCGAGAACACCAGCCGGCCGCCCGGCCGCAGCACCCGCCGTACCTCGCGCAGCACCAGCCGGGGATCGGCCACGAACGGCAGCGCCCCGTACGCCGAGCACACCAGGTCGAAGGAGGCGTCCGCGAAGGGCAGCGCGCCCGCGTCCGCGCACACCAGCGGGAACGCCGAGCCGATGCGCAGCGCGTGCTGGAGCTGCCGGTGGGAGAGGTCGAGCGCGACCGGCCGGGCCCCCTGGGCGGCCAGCCAGCGCGCGCACTGCGCCGCGCCCGCGCCGATCTCCAGCACGTCCCGGTCCTTCAGCTCCTCCGCCGGGCCGAGCAGCTCGGCCTCCACCTCGTCCAGCCCCTCCGGGCACCAGACGAAGCGGTCGTCACCGAGGAAGGTGCCGTGCTCGACCTGGTACTCGTCGGCGTTCCGGTCCCACCAGCCCCGGTTGGCCCTGCTGCTCTCCGCGACCCCCGCGTCACGGCGGGTGGCTTCCGGCTCGGACCCCTCCGGGTCGTGCCCCACAGGCTCTTGGATGATCGGCTCCCTCGTCGTACTCTTCCGTCCAACCGGCCCGCCGGAGCGTGTCACGGAGGGGATCGCGCGGTCACGCGCGCCCAGTTGGGCGATTGTTCCGCCGGGTATGCGGCGATCCGTCCGCGGTGTGCGCCTTCGCGCATTGACCCTGCCCGGCTGCCCCCGTATGCTACAAGTTGCGCTGCGGGCCTGCGCACCTCAGACGTAGCAGGTCGCGCTCGCATCTGTATGTATCCCTCGGTTGTCGAGGCGCCACCGGGCACCCGGTGCTCTTGTGGCGCTTCCTTGGCTGTCCGGCTTCTGCAGAGCGAAACGGGCTCCCGGCGTAAGCAGTACCTACGACTTCAATGTCCGTACCGGAGCCCTTTCCCACATGACGAGCAGCACCGAGACCACCGCCACCACCCCGCAGGTTGCGGTCAACGACATCGGTAACGAGGAAGCCTTCCTCGCCGCGATCGACGAGACGATCAAGTACTTCAACGACGGCGACATCGTCGACGGCGTCATCGTGAAGGTCGACCGGGACGAGGTCCTGCTCGACATCGGTTACAAGACCGAAGGTGTCATCCCGAGCCGCGAGCTCTCGATCAAGCACGACGTCGACCCGAACGAGGTCGTCAAGGTCGGCGACGAGATCGAGGCCCTGGTTCTCCAGAAGGAGGACAAGGAAGGCCGCCTGATCCTCTCGAAGAAGCGTGCCCAGTACGAGCGCGCCTGGGGCACCATCGAGAAGATCAAGGAAGAGGACGGCATCGTCACCGGTACCGTCATCGAGGTCGTCAAGGGTGGTCTCATCCTCGACATCGGCCTCCGCGGCTTCCTCCCGGCCTCCCTGGTCGAGATGCGCCGCGTCCGCGACCTCCAGCCCTACGTGGGCAAGGAGCTCGAGGCGAAGATCATCGAGCTGGACAAGAACCGCAACAACGTGGTCCTGTCCCGCCGTGCCTGGCTCGAGCAGACCCAGTCCGAGGTCCGCCAGACGTTCCTCACGACCCTCCAGAAGGGTCAGGTCCGCTCCGGCGTCGTGTCCTCCATCGTCAACTTCGGTGCCTTCGTGGACCTGGGTGGCGTCGACGGCCTGGTGCACGTCTCCGAGCTGTCCTGGAAGCACATCGACCACCCGTCCGAGGTTGTCGAGGTCGGCCAGGAGGTCACCGTCGAGGTCCTCGACGTGGACATGGACCGCGAGCGCGTCTCCCTGTCGCTGAAGGCGACCCAGGAAGACCCGTGGCAGCAGTTCGCCCGCACCCACCAGATCGGCCAGGTCGTGCCCGGCAAGGTCACGAAGCTGGTTCCGTTCGGTGCGTTCGTCCGCGTGGACGAGGGCATCGAGGGTCTGGTCCACATCTCCGAGCTGGCCGAGCGCCACGTGGAGATCCCGGAGCAGGTCGTCCAGGTCAACGACGAGATCTTCGTCAAGGTCATCGACATCGACCTCGAGCGTCGCCGCATCAGCCTCTCGCTGAAGCAGGCCAACGAGGCCTTCGGTGCCGACCCGGCGTCGGTCGAGTTCGACCCGACCCTGTACGGCATGGCCGCGTCCTACGACGACCAGGGCAACTACATCTACCCCGAGGGCTTCGACCCCGAGACCAACGACTGGCTCGAGGGCTACGAGACCCAGCGCGAGGCGTGGGAGGGCCAGTACGCCGAGGCGCAGCAGCGCTTCGAGCAGCACCAGGCCCAGGTCATCAAGTCCCGTGAGGCGGACGAGAAGGCCGCTGCCGAGGGTGGCGACACCGCGGGTGCCGCTCCGGCCGCGTCCGGTGGCGGTTCCTACTCCTCCGAGGGTGCGGACACCTCCGGTGCCCTTGCTTCGGACGAGGCGCTTGCCGCGCTGCGCGAGAAGCTGGCGGGCGGCCAGAGCTGAACGCTCACCGCTGAGGCTTAGCCACTCAGGCTGATGTGAGGGACCCGTACCTTTCGAGGTGCGGGTCCCTTCAGTTTTTTTGGTGCGTTGTCGGGTGCGGCCTGTGGGGGGGTGTTCGCGCAGTCCCCGCGCCCCTTCAGGGGGTTACTGCCGGGCTCTGTTCGGTGATCTTGGGAATGCTCCGGTGGTTCCTGGTGTTGGCTCATTCGGACACAAGGAGGGGCGGTCATCGTGGTTGATCCGCAGGGTTTGTTCGCTTGGGAGCCGAAGGGGCTTGCCGTGGTGGACATGGCATTGGCTCAGGAGTCGGCCGGGCTGGTCATGCTCTACCACTTCGACGGGTACATCGACGCGGGGGAGACGGGCGACCAGATCGTCGAGCGCGTCCTCGACACGCTGCCGCACCAGGTCGTGGCCCGTTTCGACCACGACCGGCTGGTGGACTACCGGGCCCGCCGTCCGCTGCTGACCTTCCAGCGGGACGGCTGGACCGACTACGAGGTGCCGGCCATCGAGGTCCGCCTCGTGCAGGACGCCACCGGCGCGCCGTTCCTGGTGCTGTCCGGGCCCGAGCCCGACGTGGAGTGGGAGCGGTTCGCGCTCGCCGTGCAGCAGATCGTGGAGCGGCTCGGTGTCCGGCTGTCCGTCAACTTCCACGGCATCCCGATGGGTGTGCCGCACACCCGTCCCGTGGGCCTCACCCCGCACGGCAACCGCACCGATCTCGTCCCCGGTCACCGCAGCCCCTTCGAGGAGGCCCAGGTGCCGGGCAGTGCCGCCGCGCTGCTGGAGTACCGGCTCGGCGAGGCCGGGCACGACGTCCTCGGTGTCGCCGCGCACGTCCCGCACTACCTCGCCCGCTCCGCCTACCCGGACGCCGCGCTCACGGTGCTGGAGGCGATCACCGCCGCCACCGGTCTCGTCCTGCCCGGCGTCGCGCACGGCCTGCGCACCGAGGCCCACCGCACCCAGACCGAGATCGACCGCCAGATCCGCGAGGGCGACGAGGAACTGACCTCGCTCATCCAGGGCCTCGAGCACCAGTACGACGCGGCCGCCGGCGCCGAGACCCGCGGCAACATGCTCGCCGAGCCCGTCGACATCCCCTCCGCCGACGAGATCGCCCGCGAGTTCGAGCGGTTCCTCGCGGAGCGGGAGGGGGAGGCATAAGCCTCCCGGCAGCAGGGTCTAGGCTGCGCGGCATGTTGAAAGTGGGGCTGACCGGCGGCATCGGGGCCGGCAAGAGCGAGGTGTCGCGGCTGCTCGTGGAGCACGGGGCCGTGCTGATCGACGCGGACCGGATCGCGCGGGAGGTCGTGGCGCCGGGGACACCGGGGCTGGCGGCCGTGGTGGAGGCGTTCGGGCCGGAGATCCTCGCCGAGGACGGCTCGCTGGACCGGCCCCGGCTCGGTTCCATCGTCTTCGCCGACCCCGAGAAGCTGGCCGTCCTCAACTCGATCGTGCACCCCCTGGTGGGCGAGCGGTCCCGCGAGCTGGAGAGCGCCGCGAGCGCCGACGCCGTCGTCCTGCACGACGTACCGCTCCTCACCGAGAACGGACTGGCGCCGCTGTACGACCTTGTCGTCGTCGTGGACGCGAGCCCCGAGACCCAGCTCGACCGGCTGGTCCGGCTGCGCGGGACGACCGAGCAGGACGCTCGCGCCCGCATGGCCGCCCAGGCGAGCCGCGAGCAGCGCCGGGAGATCGCCGACATCGTCATCGACAACGACGTGCCGCTGGACGCGCTGGAGAAGCGGGTCGCGCAGGTCTGGGCCGAGCTGAACCGGCGCGCGGCCGCGCGGAGCGGTGGCGCGGAATAGCCCTTCGGCTCCGATGCGTTGGAACGGCGGAGTGAGGGAAGGACTTCGCCGTGCCCGAGAGCAATGGTTCCGCCGGACGTACACCGGAGACGGATGTCATCGACTTCCGCGCCGCCGAGCATCTGCTCGACGCGCGGGACCCCAGGGGCGCGGTGAAACTGCTCGACGAAGTGATCGCCGCCCACCCCGAGAACACCGCCGCCCGCCTGCTGCGGGCGCGCGCCTTCTTCGCCGCCGCGCAATTGCGGCCCGCCGAGCTTGAGTTCACGGTGGTGCTGGAGCGCGAGCCGGACAACGCCTTCGCCCACTTCGCGCTGGGCCGCACCTACGAGCGCCAGGGCCGGCCGGGTAAGGCCCGGCGTCACTTCCGGCTCGCCGCCGCGCTGGACCCCAACCCGGACTATCTGCGCGCGGCCCGCTTCGACTCCTGAGCCCCGTCTCTCAGGGGTGGTGGTGCCGGGGCGCGGGCAGGCGCCGGAATCCTCGCCGCCGCCTGGGCCGTACCGCCGGCTCGTCGTGCACGGGCTGGTACGGGGGCACGTCGCGGCCGGGCTGGTAGTGCGGGCCCTGGCGCAGATGACGGAGGACCAGGGCCAGGTCGACCGTGACCACCAGCCACAGCACGGCACACGCGACCGCCCAGCCGGTCCGGCCGGTGAGGGCGAAGGCCACGGTGCCGAAGACGGTCCAGGCGAACCCCCACACGCTCAGCCACAGCCGCGCCCGCAGCGCACTGCGCGCGGTCGTCGGTTCACTGCCGGTACGCATCCGATCACCACCTCTCGGGCTACCTCTCTCGCAACGTACTCCGGTTCCCGAGACGGTGTGAATTGACTCGAACGAGTGGTTCGGGGCGGGGCGGGAACGGCCGAGCGAAGATCGTCCGTTCTTCCGGCATGACAGTCGAGATGCGTGAAGGACATCAGGGCACCGGCCCCGGAGCGATCACCCCGGACGGCTGTGCGGTCGAGCTGTACGCCCGCTTTCCACCGGGCGACGAACCGGACGTCATCGCCGCCGCCGTGCCCGCCGGGGCGCACATCCTGGAGCTGGGCAGCGGCGCGGGCCGGGTCACCCACGCCCTGCTGGAGCGCGGCTTCCGGGTGACGGCGGTGGACGAGTCCGCCGAGATGCTGGAGCGGGTGCGCGGGGCGGAACGCACCATCTGCACGCCGATCGAGAACCTGGACCTGGGCGAGCGGTTCGACGTGGTCCTGCTCGGCTCGTTCCTGGTCCACACCGCCGACCCGGGGCTGCGCCACGCCCTGCTGGACGCCTGCGCCCGCCATGTGGCGCCGGACGGCCGCGTGCTCATCCAGCGGGAGGGCGCGGACTACCACGAGAACGTGCCGAGGGAGCGCGTCGACCCCCGGGGCTTCACCGTCCGGATCGCCTCGGTGGAACCGGCCGGGGACGGGGTCAACTCGGTGCGGGCCGAGTACATGTTCCCGGACGCCACCTGGACCCAGACCTTCCGCAGCAGGCCCCTGACGAAGGAGCAGTTCGAGGGCGCGCTGGCGGAGACGGGGCTGAGGGTCGACGCCGAGCTGACCGACGACGGGACGTGGGTGCGGGCGGTGCCGGCGGGCTGAGGGGCAAAGGGGACGGGCCGGCGCCGTGGCTCAGCGGCCCGGCCGGCGCCTGCCGTGGGGGTCCGCGGCGACGC
>NZ_WWKH01000174.1:0-22181 GCF_009865595.1 Streptomyces sp. SID1328
CTGATCACCCTGGTCGAGCACGCCCTGATGGCCCGCCTGCGGTAACCGGTCCACGTCGAGGGGGCCCTTTCCACACCGGAGAGGGCCCCTTTGCCGTACCGCTTCCGCGTGCCGGGGGGTTCCGGACAACGACAGGGCCCCGCCTCTCCGAGGGGAGAGGCGGGGCCCTGTGGGCTATGTGGGCTCAGTGCCAGCTGTGCGGGGCGCGGAAGCCGCCCTCGCGCTCCAGGCGGCGCCAGCCCGCTCGCGGGCGGGGGCGGTGGGTCGGGGTCGCGGCGGGGCGGGCGGCGGCCCGGGCGAGGAGGACTGCCGTTATGGCGGCTACTTCCTCGGGGTCGGCGAGGCCCTTTTCGACGCGGATGTCGGCGCTGGTCATGGCGTTGGTCTCCGGGGTCTCGGTCACTGCGGGGGGTTGCCGTGCTTGCGGGAGGGGAGGTCGGCGTGCTTGGTCTGGAGCATCGACAGCGACCTGATCAGGACCTCGCGGGTCTCGGCGGGGTCGATCACGTCGTCGACCAGGCCGCGCTCCGCCGCGTAGTACGGGTGCATCAGCTCGGCCTTGTACTCCTTGACCATCTTCTGCCGCATCGCCTCGGGGTCCTCGGCGTCGGCGATCTGGCGGCGGAAGATCACGTTGGCCGCGCCCTCGGCACCCATCACGGCGATCTCGTTGGTGGGCCAGGCGTAGGTGAGGTCGGCGCCGATGGACTGGCTGTCCATCACGATGTACGCGCCGCCGTAGGCCTTGCGCAGGATGAGCGAGATCCTCGGCACGGTCGCGTTGCAGTAGGCGTACAGCAGCTTCGCGCCGTGGCGGATGATTCCGCCGTGCTCCTGGTCGACGCCGGGCAGGAAGCCCGGCACGTCCAGCAGCGTGATGATCGGGATATTGAAAGCGTCACACATCTGCACGAAACGCGCAGCTTTTTCGCTCGCCTCGATGTCCAGCACACCGGCCAGCACCTGCGGCTGGTTGGCGATGATGCCGACCACCTGGCCGTCGAGGCGGCCCAGCGCGCAGATGATGTTGCGGGCCCAGCGCTCGTGGACCTCCAGGTATTCGCCGTCGTCGACGAGCTCCTCGATGACCTTGGTCATGTCGTAGGGCCGGTTGCCGTCGGCCGGGACCAGGTCGAGCAGGACGTCACCGCGCCGGTCGGCGGGGTCGGAGGACTCCACGCGCGGCGGGTTCTCCCGGTTGTTCTGCGGGAGCAGCGAGAGGAGGTAGCGCACCTCCGCGATGCAGGTCTCCTCGTCGTCGTACGCGAAGTGGCAGACGCCGGAGGTCTCGGCGTGCACGTCGGCGCCGCCGAGGCCGTTCTGGGTGATCTCCTCGCCGGTGACCGCCTTGACGACGTCCGGGCCGGTGATGAACATCTGCGAGGTCTCGCGGACCATGAAGACGAAGTCGGTGAGGGCGGGGCTGTAGGCCGCGCCGCCCGCGCACGGGCCGAGCATCACCGAGATCTGCGGGATGACGCCGGACGCCTTGGTGTTGCGCTGGAAGATGCCGCCGTAGCCGGCGAGCGCGGAGACGCCCTCCTGGATACGGGCGCCGGCGCCGTCGTTGAGCGAGACCAGCGGGGCACCGGCCGCGATGGCCATGTCCATGATCTTGTGGATCTTGGTGGCGTGGGCCTCGCCCAGCGCGCCGCCGAAGATGCGGAAGTCATGGGCGTAGACGAAGACCGTACGGCCCTCCACCGTGCCCCAGCCGGTGATGACACCGTCGGTGTACGGCTTCTTGGCCTCCAGGCCGAAGCCGGTGGCGCGGTGCCGGCGGAGCTGCTCGACCTCCTGGAAGGAGTCCGGGTCCAGGAGCAGCTCGATGCGCTCGCGGGCGGTCAGCTTGCCCTTGGCGTGCTGCGCCTCGGTCGCCTTCTCGCTGGGGCCCGCCAGGGCCTGCGCCCGGATCACGTGCAGCTCGGCGACCCGCCCGCGCGCGTCCGCCGGCTCACCCGTCGTCTCTTCCAAAACGGTCATGTAGTGACCATACGAAGGACCTCACGGAAACCGGGCCGTCGACTCCGTACAGTCTCCGGAGCGTTTTCCTGGTACGACCGAACAGAACCGGGCCGTGATGCAGGCGTTCCGACTGCTCAGAGGGCGCTGCCTTTGTAGGGCTGCCACAAAGTGGGGGGTGTCACAGCCCCCTGGATTCCAGGGTGGTACATCCCATCCCCGGAGTGACACGGGGACACCCGGACGGCGGAACGGGGCGCCTTCGCAACCCTACCCTCCGCCGTCCGGGGCGCTTCGGCTCAGCAGCCGCCGCAGTTGTAGTACAGGACGTCCCAGTGGTTGCCCTCGTCGGCGTAGATGTTGCCCGACCCGGACTGGTACTGCGGCGCACCGTCCCCGCGCAGCCCGATGTAGCTGAAGGTGTTCTTGATGTACGAGGTCACGCAGGTGTTCTTGCCGTAGTCGAGCTTGTAGCCGTTCCAGTGCGAGTACGTGCCCGAGGCGTGGCCGGTCTCGGTGCCGCCGGTGATGTTCAGGGCACACCCGGTGGCGCGCTTGAGGGTCTGCGCACCCTGGGCGGTGGCCAGGTTGAGCTGTTCGAACGACGTACAGGTGGAGTTGTTGCGGTCGGAGCAGCCGCCGGAGGACGACCAGGTGATGCCGACGTCGCGGAACATCTGAGTGGCGGTGGCGTGGCTGATCTTGGTGACGGCGAAGGCGTCGGACGCGGTGCCGACCACGGCGACGCCCGGGGCGACGACGAGGGCGAGTGCGGTGAGGACGGAGCGGACCTTCATGAATGACCCTTCCTGCGGTTGGCCGTGCTTGCTGTGGGGCGGCTGTGCAGGTGGTGCAGACAGATGGTGCCCGAGTTCTACGCGCGTCCGCCAGAGGGCGTCAGCGGTAACTCTGCGCGAGAGCGGAAACACGCCCGAGATTATGTTGAAAACCGAACTGAATGGGTCTACGGTGGCAGTCGTCGGGTTCGTTGAACGTTAAACAGAATCTTCTCTCAAGGAGCACACCATGGGTATCTTCAGCCGCAAGGACAGCACCCCCGCAGCCACGGCCGCCCCCACAGCCCCCGCGGGCACCGGCCTCGCCGCGCTGACCGGCGACTACACCATCGACCCCGCGCACACCTCGATCGGCTTCACCGCACGGCACGCCATGGTCACCAACGTCAAGGGCAGCTTCACGGAGTTCACCGGCTCGCTGCACCTGGACGGCGAGAACCCGGCCAAGTCCACCGCGACGCTGGACGTGGTGATGGACAGCATCGACACCGGCAACGCCGACCGCGACACCCACCTGAAGTCCGCCGACTTCTTCAAGACGGACGAGTTCCCGACGATGACCTTCCGCTCCACGGGCGCGGAGTCCCTCGGCGGCGACGACTACCGCATCACCGGTGACCTCTCCATCCTCGGCGTGACCCGGCCGATCACCATCGACCTGGAGTTCAACGGCGCCGCGACCGACCCGTTCGGCAACCAGCGCGTCGGCTTCGAGGGCAAGGCCGAGCTGCTGCGCTCGGAGTGGGGCCTGACCTGGAACGCGGCCCTGGAGACGGGCGGCGTGCTGATCTCCGACAAGATCAAGCTCAACTTCGACGTGTCGGCCATCAAGGACGCGTGAGCCGACGGCGGTCCGGCCGCACCGCACGTGAGCGCCCCGCTCCCCCTCTGCCGGAGGGGACGGGGCGCTCACGCATGCGGGTGCCGGTGTCTCAGAAGCCTCCGCCGCCGAAGTCCCCGCCGCCCCCGAAGTCGCCGCCCCCGCCGACGTCCCCGCCGCCGAAGCCGTCGCTGAACCCGCTGGGGTCGAAGTCGGTGCCGGACATGTCGCCGCCCTGGAAACCGCCCTGGTCCCCGAAGTCGCCGTATCCGCCGCCGAAGTCGGCCGCGTAGGACGGGCTGGACATCATGCCGCCGAGCAGGGTCCCCGCGAGCAGGCCGGGCAGCAGGCCGCCGCCGAAGTAGCCGCCCGCCCAGGGG
Source organism: Streptomyces sp. SID1328 (assembly GCF_009865595.1). Taxonomy (NCBI): domain Bacteria; kingdom Bacillati; phylum Actinomycetota; class Actinomycetes; order Kitasatosporales; family Streptomycetaceae; genus Streptomyces; species Streptomyces sp. SID1328. Next base: position 3,960 of record NZ_WWKH01000174.1, read on the forward strand.
CCGTAGGCGGGACCCGCGTCCCAGTAGGGGCGGCGGCCGTACTCGGTCTCCACCTCGCGCGTGGCCGGTTCGCGGCCGTCGGCGAGCCGGGTGGCGTCGGCCGCGCACACCGGCACCTCGCGGGTGCTGCCGCCGGCCGGGGTCCAGGCGGCGTCGGTGACGGAGGGGCCGTGCCGGGGGTCGAAGAAGCAGGGCGGACGCCGGTCGGGCAGCGGGCGCCTCTCGCGACGGGCGGCGAGCACGGCGAGGGAGTACCGGCCGTCCTCCAGCGCCTCGGTGACCCCGCGCACGTCCTCCGGCCTGCGTGCCTCGCCCATGCGGCGCTTGGCGTCGTCGTAGGCGTTGAGCGCGTTCTCGTAGTCGGTGCGCATCGCGTCGTCGGCGCCGGGTTCGCCGGGCTGGAAGTCGAGGCGGTCGAGCTCCTCGCCGAAGGCGGTGATGTCCTCGTCCACGACGACCCGCAGCCGCTCCAGCGCGGCCTGCTGCTCCGCCTCGCGGCGGCGCCGGTTGCGGCGGCTCAGGGTGTAGACCCCGGCGCCGCCCGCCACCACGACCGCCCCGGCGACGATCAGCGCGGTGGTGGAGACCCCGCCGCCGTTGTCGGAGGAGCCCCAGGTGGAGGGGGCGTGGCCGCGCACGGTGTCCAGCGCGCGGTCGGTGAAGTCGGTGAGCTGGGCCTTGGCGCCCTCGCCCTGCACGCTGGAGACGAGGTTCTGCCGGGCGGTGGCGGAGATGACCGAGGGGTCGGAGCCGGCGGCGAAGCGGTCGCCGACGCGGATGCCGTACAGACCGGTGATACCGGTGGCCGACCGGACGTCGCGCAGGACGCTCCGGGTCGGATAGTCGGCGGGAAGGACCACCAGGAACACCGGCTTGCCGGCGTCCTTGATCTTCTTGGCGAGGGCGTCGGCGTCGGAGCGGGAGAGCTGCCCGGAGGCGGCCGGGTCGACGTAGACCGGGCTCTCGCGCAGGGCCTGGCCGATGGTGGAGGTGCTGGTGACGGCACTGGCACCGGGGGCGAACGCGAACAGGGGCACCAGGGCCATCGCCAGCGCCGCGAGGACGAGTGCGGGGAGGCTTCGGGCGCGGGTCGGGAGCACGGCCTTCATGCTTCCGACGCTACCCGAAGCCTCCCCCGTTCGGTCAGGTGTACGCACCTACGATGCTGGTCAGCGAGCCGCCCGGTACGCCTGGAGCAGCTTGAGCAATGCTGTCCGTACCGTCCGGTCAGCAGCGCGTGGTCGGCCTCGGCGAAGGGCTTCGACACGGCTGCCGTGATGCGCTGGCCCACCTTGTGCTGGACGATCAGCCGGGCCTGGTTCACCAGTTCACGCCCCCGGCGGTCGTCGTGCCGGCGCTCGGCGGTGGCGGCCGCCTTGCCGAGGGTGGTCAGCGCGCTGCTCCTGGCCGCAACCCGCGTGGTCAGGCCCCACCCGTAGGGGTACTGCGGGTCGTACGCGCTGTCGCCGACGTTGATCGGCAGCTGGGCCTCGCTGCGCGGCCAGGTCACGGGGAGCTGCCCGGTGAAGGGCCGCTTGCCGTAGAGCACGTCGGCGACGCCGCCGCCCTCGGTGCCCGGCAGCCAGGACGCCACCAGGGCGTCGATCTTCGCCAGCCGGTCCCCGACCAGCAGCGGGCGGCCGGAGACGGTGAGCACCACGCACTTCATGGCGCCGCACACCTTGTCCACGGCGGCCCGGTCGGCGGCGGACAGGGTCAGCTCATGGCCGTTGCCCACGTCCCCGACGCCCTCGGCATAGGGGGTCTCCCCCACGACGACCACGCCCACGTCGTTCCCGGCGGTCGGCGCCGAGGCGTCCTTGGAGTAGGTGACCTTCCCGCCCGCCTCGCGGATGCCGGCCAGGATGGTGGTGCCCTTGGTGATGTCGCCGGAGGAGCCCTGCCAGGTGATGGTCCAGCCGCCGGACTGGTTGCCGATGTCATCGGCGTTGGCCCCGGCGACGTACACCTTCTGGCTCTTGCGCAGCGGCAGCAGGCCGCCGTCGTTCTTCAGCAGCACCTGGGACTTGGCGACGGCCTCGCGGGCGACGGCCCGGTGGGCCGGGGAGCCGATGGCGGCGGCGCCGGAGGTGTCGGCGTAGGGGTGCTCGAAGAGGCCGAGGCGGAACTTCTGGGTGAGGATGCGGGAGACGGCGTCGTCGATCCGCCGCTCGCTGACCCGGCCTGCCTTCACCTCGGCGGTCAGGGCCGCGCTGAACTCCTTGTAGGTGTAGGGGACCATCATCATGTCGACGCCCGCGTTGACCGAGGTGCGGACCTGGGTCGCGTAGTCGCCGGGGAGCTGGTCGACGGCGTTCCAGTCGCTGATGACGAACCCGTCGAAGCCCATACGGCCCTTGAGCACACCGCCCAGCATGTCTGCGCGGGCGTGCATCTTGACCGGGCCGCGTCCGTCGCCGATCACGTCGAGCGAGGAGTACGAGGGCATCACGGTGCCGACGCCCCGGTCGACCGCGTCCTGGTACGGGGCGAGGTGCACGGCCTCCAACTGCTGCCGGGTGAGGGTGGAGACGCCCTGGTCGACGGTGTAGGTGCCGGTGGTGGAGGAGCCGTAGGCGGTGCCGCCGTCGGCGACGAAGTGCTTGGCGGTGGCCAGCACCTTGTCGGCGCGGGCGAGGTCACGGCCGTCGGCGCGGCCCTGGAGGCCCTGGATCACCGTCTCCATCGACTTCACCAGCGCCGGGTCCTCACCGAAGGACTCGTAACTGCGGCCCCAGCGTTCGTCGCGGCTGACGCACAGGCAGGGCGCGAAGTCCCAGGGGACGCCGGTGGCGCGGACCTCGGACGCGGTCACCGCCCCGGCGCGCTGGGCGAGTTGGGGGTCGCGGGTGGCGCCGATGCCGATGTTGTGCGGCAGGACGGTGGCACCGGTGAGGTTGTTGTGGCCGTGGACCGCGTCGACACCGTAGATCAGCGGGATCTGGAAGCGGGTGGCCCGGGTGCGGAGCTGGAAGCCGTCGATCATCTTCGCCCACGCGGCCGGGGTGTTCGGGGTGGGCGTGGAGCCGCCGCCGGAGAGCAGTGAGCCCAGGTCGTAGGCGGCGATGTCGTTCTGGTCGGAGACGGCGCCGCGCTCGGCCTGGGTCATCTGCCCGGCCTTCTCCGCGAGCGACATCCGCCCGACCAGGTCGGCGACGCGCTTGCGCACCGGCAGCCTGGTGTCCAGGTACGGGAGTCCGTGGGCGTCGATGACGATCTCCGGGTCCTCCGCGGGGGCCTTGGCCCCGGTCACGGTGAGCCTCAGGGGAATGGTCTCGGCGGCCTCGGCGGTGCGGTCCTTCAGGGTGGTCACCTTCACCGTCCGGGAGGTCCCGGAGGGGGTGCCGGCCGGGAAGGTGAGGGTGCCGGAGACGGGGGTGTAGTCCTTGCCGGGGCCGGCGGTGCCCTCGCCGGTGGCGTACGCGACGGTCACCGGGGAGGTGACGGGCCCCGCGTCGGTGCTGGCCAGGGTGACGCGGACGCTCGCCGTGCCGCCCTCCTCGACCGGGCGGACGGCCGCGTCGGTGGTGACGGAGGCGCGCAGCGCCGGGTCGGCGGCGCCGTACAGCTCGACGCCGTCCATGGCGAAGCGGCCCTTGACGCCGGTGGGGAGGGTGACGGCGTAGCCCCACATCCTGGTGAGGCCGAGGACGTGGTCGATGCCGCCGACCGGCTGGTAGTCCGTGCGATAGGTGAACGCGGAGAACGGCAGCTCGATCCGCTTCCAGCCGGTGAAGTCGTCGGTGAAGGAGGTCGTCCACAGCTCGGACGCCTCGCCGTGCGCACCGCCGTCCTTGATCTCGAACGTGATCTTCTTGCCGCTGTTCTGTCCCTCCCACCACAGGCGCACCCCCCGGTGGGCGGACCAGTCGTGGGCGGGGGCGGTGGCGGCGTAGTCGTGGGTGAAGCCGCCGTAGCCGCTGATGTCGTAGCTTCCGGTCAGCACCTTGGCGCCCTCGGGGGCGTCGGCGCGGGCGGTCAGCGCCAGGGTCGGCGGGTCGTCGCTGTCGCCGCCCCAGGTGAAGATGCCCTCGGCGGGCTGGGCGGCGAAGGGCACCTCCCCCTCGAAACGGTCGACCGGCACGGGGGCCGGGTCGGGACCGTCCGCGCCGGACGCGGTGGCGATCCCTCCGGCCAGCGGAAGCAGTGCGGTCAGCAGAGCGGTGGAGACGAGCAGGGCGGTTCTGCGCATGGACCTTCCCTCGGCTCTTGGTTCACTCATGACTTAGCTCACGGCTTGAGTGAACTGGGGTCACCTGGGCCCCGTCAACCCTTCGCACGTGACATGACGCTCCGTCAACTCAAAGCCGCGCTGCCGAGGTTGTGCGTTCGCCTTCTGAATGCGCGACCCCTTGACGCGGCCCCCGAGCCGTCATTTACTCACGGCTCGCACGCCCCCATCCCCCACCTCTTGAAGGGCGGCGCCCCATGAGACGACCCCTGCGTCCGGCCCGGCTGCTGCTGGCCGCGCTGCTGACGACGGCCGGGATCACCACGCTCGCCACCCCCGCCGCACACGCGGCCGGTGAGCCGGTCACGGCCTGGCTGACCACCACCGACGACTCCGCCGGCCGGCATGTCGTACGCGGCCTGGAACCGCAGACGCCGTTCGCCTTCTCGGCCGGCGCCGGAGGCGGCGGCGAGAACATCACGGTGGACGAGAACACCCGCTACCAGACCTTCACCGGCGGCGGAGCCTCCTTCACCGACACCGCCGCCTGGCTGATGAACAGCAGCGGCGCCCTGTCCCAGGCGACCCGCGACGCCACCATGCGCAAGCTGTTCTCTCCCACGGACGGCATCGGGCTGTCCTTCCTGCGCAATCCGATGGGCGCCTCCGACCTGGCGCGCTCCGGCTACACCTACGACGACGTGCCGGCCGGGCAGACCGACCCCTCGCTGGCGAAGTTCTCCCTCGCCCACGACCTCGCGGACGTCATCCCGCTCACCAGGCAGGCCCGTCAGCTGAACCCGGACCTCACGGTGATGGCGTCCCCGTGGACGGCCCCGGCATGGATGAAGGACAGCGGCTCCCTCAACGGCGGCTGGCTGAAGGCGGAGGACTACGGCGCCTACGCCTCGTACTTCGTGAAGTACCTCCAGGGCTACCGGGACCAGGGCGTGCCCGTCTCCTACGTCACCGCGCAGAACGAGCCGACCTGCTGCTCGGGCTACCCGTCGATGAGCTGGAACGCCAGTGGCCTCGCCTACTTCACCAGGAGCGAACTGCTGCCCAAGCTCCAGCAGGCCGGGCTCTCCACCAAGGTGCTGGCGCACGACTGGAACTGGGACACCTACGACTCCTACGCCGCCCAGACCGTGGACGACGCGGCCGTGCGCAGCCACCCCAACTTCGGCGGCATCGCCTGGCACGGCTACGGCGGAGACGTCGGCAAGCAGACGGCCGTGCACAACCAGTACCCCGCGCTGGACGCCTTCGCCACCGAGCACTCCGGGGGCACCTGGATCGCCGACCAGCAGCGTGAGGACCTCTCCGACATCATCAACTACACCCGTAACTGGGCCAAGTCGGTGACCAAGTGGTCCCTCGCCGTGGACCAGAACATGGGCCCGCACAACGGCGGCTGCGGCACCTGCACCGGCCTGATCACCGTCCACAACGGTGACGGCCGCAGCGGGAGTGTGGACTACACCGTCGAGTACTACGACATGGGCCACCTCACCAAGTTCGTCCGCCCCGGCGCCCAGCGCATCGCCTCCACCGCCTCCTCGGCCGTGCCCAACGTGGCGTGGCGCAACCCGGACGGCAGCAAGGCGCTGATCGCGTACAACGGCGCCACCTCGGCCAAGCAGGTGACCATCAACTGGGGTGGGCAACACGCCACTTACACGCTGCCCGCCCGCACCTCCGCCACCTTCACCTGGGCCGGCGGCCAGTCCGGCGACAGCTCCCGCACCGGCGCCTTCGTCGGGCTCGCGGGCAAGTGCCTGGACGTGGCGGGCGGGTCCGGCGCCAACGGCACGGCGGTGCAGCTCTACGACTGCAACGGCAGCACCGCCCAGCAGTGGACGGTCGCCGCGGACGGCTCGGTGCGGGCGCTCGGCAAGTGCCTGGACGTGGTCTCCGCCTCGACCGCGAACGGTGCCAAGGTCCAGCTCTACGACTGCAACGGCACCGGCGCCCAGCGCTGGTCGTACAACGCGGCCACCGGGGACGTGGTGAACACCGCGGCGGACAAGTGCCTGGACGTGACGGACAACTCCTCGGCCAACGGGGCGCGGGCTCAGATATGGTCGTGCACCGGGGCGGCCAACCAGAAGTGGACGCTGAGGTAGGACAGCCCCGGGTTTCCGGCGCGGGTGATGGTGGTACCCGCGCCGTACCGACCGTGACCGGGGAGCCCGAGATGACCACACCGCAGGATCTGCTGTTCGTCGCGCTGGACGTACCCGCCGACCGGCCCGTGGAACAGGGGGATCTGTCGCTGGCGCTGGCCGCGGCGGAGCTGTTCGACCTGCTCGCCGCCCAGGTGGTCACCCTGCGGGACGACCGGATCGTCCCGCTCTCCGGTCATCTGACCGGCGACCCGATGCTGGACAAGGCGGCCGCCTCGCTGGTCCGCGCGGAGCCGTACGAGAGCGCCGAGGACTGGCTGTGGCGGCGCGGGGACAGGCTCTCCGCCGCCTACCGCGACGAGCTGGAGCACACTGAGCCCGCGGGCTCCGGTCTGCGGCGGTTGTTCCGGCGCGCCGACCGCTCGGTGGAGCGGATCGACTCCGACGCCCGGCGGCACGCGGCCGACCGGTGGGCCCGGCACGAGCCGCTCCTGGTGGGCCTCGCCTCGGCCCTCGGCATCGAGGAGCCCGAGCACGAGGAGCCGGCCGCGAACGCCGAGGACGACCGGGTGGCGGTCGTCCTCGCCGCGCTCGGCGACGCGCTGACCGAGCTGGAGGCGGTACGGCAGCGGCGGCGGATCGAGGAGGACGCGTTCGACAACGTCTGGCGCGCCCCCTGACCGCCGCCGGCGCCCGCTACTCGGCCGGTTCGACGCCCGCGCGCAGCAGCCCGTAGGTGCAGGCGTCCTCCAGTGCCTGCCAGGAGGCGGCGATGACGTTCTCCCCGACGCCGACCGTGGACCACTCCCCCGCGCCGTCGCTGGTGGAGATCAGCACGCGGGTGATGGACCGGGTGCCGGAGGCGCCCTCCAGGATGCGGACCTTGTAGTCCACCAGCTCCAGCTTGGCGAGCTGCGGGTAGATCTTCTCCAGCGCCACCCTGAGCGCCTGGTCGAGGGCGTTGACCGGGCCGTTGCCCTCGGCGGTGGCGACGATCCGCTCGCCCTTGGCCCACAGTTTCACCGTGGCCTCGTTGGCGTGGGTGCCGTCGGGGCGGTCCTCCACGATGGCCCGCCAGGACTCCACCTCGAAGTACTTCAGCGGGGCGCCCTGGGCCTCGGCGCGCAGCAACAGCTCGAAGGAGGCGTCGGCGGCCTCGTACGTGTAACCCTGCAGCTCGCGTTCCTTGACGCGCTCGACGACCCGGCCGACCAGGGCGCGGTCGCCGCCGAGGTCGACGCCGAGTTCCCGGCCCTTCAGCTCGATCGAGGCGCGTCCGGCCATGTCGGAGACGAGCATCCGCATGGTGTTGCCGACCCGCTCGGGGTCGATGTGCTGGTAGAGGTCCGGGTCCACCTTGATCGCGGAAGCGTGCAGGCCGGCCTTGTGGGCGAAGGCGGAGACGCCGACGTAGGGCTGGTGGGTGGAGGGCGTGAGGTTGACGACCTCGGCGATGGCGTGGGAGATCCGGGTGGTCTCGCGCAGGTGCCCGTCGGGGAGGACCTTCTTGCCGTACTTCAGCTCCAGCGCGGCGACCACCGGGAAGAGGTTGGCGTTCCCGACGCGCTCGCCGTAGCCGTTGGCCGTGCACTGGACGTGGGTCGCGCCCGCGTCCACGGCGGCGAGGGTGTTGGCCACGGCGCAACCGGTGTCGTCCTGGGTGTGGATGCCGAGCCGGGCACCGGTGTCGGCGAGGACGGTGCCGACCACGGCGCTGATCTGCGCGGGAAGCATGCCGCCGTTGGTGTCGCACAGGACGACCACGTCGGCCCCGGCCTCGGAGGCGGTGCGGACGACCGCCTTGGCGTAGGCGGGGTTGGCGCGGTAGCCGTCGAAGAAGTGCTCGCAGTCGACGAAGACCCGGCGGCCCTCGGCGCGCAGGTGGGCGACGGTGTCCCGGATCATCTCCAGGTTCTCGTCGAGCGTGGTGCGCAGCGCCAGTTCCACATGCCGGTCGTGAGCCTTGGCGACCAGCGTGACGACGGGGGCGCCGGACTCCAGCAGCGCTCTGACCTGCGGGTCGTCGGCGGCTTTGGCACCGGGGCGACGGGTGGCGCCGAAGGCGACGAGCACCGCGTGCTTCAGGCGCAGCTCCTCGCGGGCGCGGGCGAAGAACTCGGTGTCGCGCGGGTTGGCGCCGGGCCAGCCGCCCTCGATGAAGCCCACGCCGAAGTCGTCCAGGTGCCGTGCGATGGCCAGCTTGTCCGCGACGGTGAGGTTGATGCCCTCGCGCTGCGCGCCGTCGCGCAACGTGGTGTCGAAGACGTGGAACGAATCGTCGAGCTCGCTGGTTGCGGTCATGGTCTGAAGGCTCCTGTTGTGAATGTCGGTCTTACCGGAAATGACCGGCTCCACCGTTCCCCCCATGGTCCCTCGCGCTCCGTCACCGGCTGCGGTTGGGCCGGAAAACGAAAAAACCCCTCGCGGGTGCGAGAGGTCTGCGCGCGGGTCGAGGACGACGGTGCCACCCGCATGTGGTCGTGCGAGGTGGTCACTGCGGACCGGCGCGCCTGCTGCCCATAATCATGGTGAGCGAGAGCACGGCGGAAGTCTGGCACAGAACGGCCGCCGCCCCACGGGGTGTCTCACCATGCGGGACACACTGTCCGAAAAGGGACCGCCCCGGAGCTTCCAGGACGGTCCCACGGTTCGGCTAGCCGATGCGGTGCATCCAGCCGTGCTGGTCCTCGGTCGTGCCGCGCTGGATGTCGAGCAGCGCCTGGCGGAGGCGGAGGGTGACCTCGCCGGGCTCGCCGCCGCTCTGCTTCCACTCGGCTCCGGCCCGCTTGACGGTGCCGACCGGGGTGATCACGGCGGCGGTGCCGCAGGCGAAGACCTCGGTGAGGGTGCCGTTCTCGGTGTCGCGCTGCCACTGGTCGACCGAGATCCGCCCCTCCTCGGCCTCGTAGCCGAGGTCGCGGGCGACGGCCAGCAGGGAGTCACGGGTGACGCCCTCCAGGATGGAGCCGGTCAGGGCCGGAGTGACGATCTTGTCCCCGTAGACGAAGCACAGGTTCATGCCGCCCAGTTCCTCGACCCACTGGTGCTCGACGGCGTCGAGGTAGCAGACCTGGTCGCAGCCCTTGGTCGCGGCCTCGGCCTGGGCGAGCAGGGAGGCCGCGTAGTTGCCGCCGGTCTTGGCGTCGCCCATGCCGCCGGGGACGGCGCGGACACGGTCCTCGGAGACCCAGATCGACACCGGCTTCACGCCGCCCTGGAAGTAGGCGCCGGCCGGGGAGGCGATGACGATGAAGAGGTACTCGTTGGACGGCTTCACGCCCAGGCCGACCTCGGTGCCGATCATGAAGGGCCGCAGGTAGAGGGAGTCCTCGCCGCCGTGCGCCGGGACCCAGTCGACGTCCTGGGCGATCAGCGCGTCGCACGCCTCGATGAAGGTCTCCACGGGCAGCTCGGGCATGCCGAGGCGGTGCGCGGAGCGCTGGAAGCGCAGGGCGTTCTGCTCGGGCCGGAAGGTGGCGACCGTGCCGTCGGGCTGGCGGTACGCCTTCAGTCCCTCGAAGATCTCCTGGGCGTAGTGCAGGACGTTGGTGGCCGGGTCGAGCGGGATCGGCGCGTACGGGACGAGCTGGCCGTCGTGCCAGCCGCGGCCCTCGGTCCACTTGATCGTCACCATGTGGTCGGTGAAGCGGCGGCCGAAGCCGGGGCTGGTGAGGATCGCCTCGCGCTCCGCGGCGGCGAGCGGGTGGGCGGAGGGCTTGAGCTCGATCGTGGGCGTCGTCATGGGCGGCAGTCCTTCTCTTCCTGGCGTGGGACGGGCGGCTCCGGCGCGGCGGCCGGTGCCTCAGGTCACCCCCGGCAAGGCGCGGTACCGGTGGTGGCGGGCCGCGCTCACGCCGTCCGGGCATTCCCTCATATCGCGGCTCCGCGTTCGATTATCGCGCGGCGGAGACGCCGGAAGGAATCGGGGTGAACACGACCCGGTGCTCGATGGTGACACCCGGCACGGGCACGGCAAAGGGCCGCCGGGCGCCTGAAGCGACCCGGCGGCCCTTTCACTGGGCCTTACGGGTCAGCCGGCGGTTACCCGGCCTACGAGCGCGTCGCCGATCTCGGCGGTGGTGCGCGGGGGCAGATCCACACGCTCGGTGAGGTCGGCGGCGACGGCCGCGTCCAGCCGGTCGGCCTCGGCGTCGTAGCCGAGGTGACGCAGCAGGAGAGCCACGGAGAGGACGGTGGCGGTGGGGTCGGCCTTGCCCTGTCCGGCGATGTCCGGGGCGGAGCCGTGGACCGGCTCGAACATGGACGGGTACGTACGGGCCGGGTTGATGTTGCCCGACGCGGCCACGCCGATGCCGCCGGAGACGGCCGCGGCGAGGTCGGTGATGATGTCGCCGAAGAGGTTGTCGGTGACGATCACGTCGAACCGCTCGGGATCGGTCACCAGGTAGATGGTGGCCGCGTCGACGTGGACGTACTCGGTGGTGACCTCGGGGTACTCCTCGGCCACCTTGTTGAAGATGTTGGTCCACAGGTGCCCGGCGAAGGTGAGCACGTTGTTCTTGTGGACCAGGGTGAGCTTCTTGCGCGGGCGGGCCTGGGCGCGGGCGAAGGCGTCCCGGACGACCCGCTCGACACCGTAGGCGGTGTTCACCGAGACCTCGGTGGCGACCTCGTGCTCGGTGCCGGTGCGGATGGTGCCGCCGTTGCCCGTGTAGGGGCCCTCGGTGCCCTCGCGGACCACGACGAAGTCGATCTCCGGCTGGCCGGCGAGCGGGGTGGCGACGCCGGGGAGCAGCTTGGAGGGGCGCAGGTTGACGTGGTGGTCGAAGGCGAACCGGAGCTTCAGCAGGAAGCCGCGCTCCAGCACGCCGGACGGCACCGAGGGATCGCCGATGGCGCCGAGCAGGATGGCGTCGTGGGCCTTGAGGGAGTCGAGGTCGGCGTCGGTGAGGGTCTCACCGGTGGCGTGGTAGCGCCGGGCGCCGAAGTCGTACTCCTTGGTCTCCAGCTTCACGTCCTGGGGCAGGACGGCGGAGAGGACCTTGAGACCCTCGGCCACGACCTCCTGGCCGATGCCGTCGCCGGGGATCACTGCGAGATCGATGCTGCGGGACATGTGCGGCACCCTACTCCGCGTCCCACGGGATGACACGGACCGTCCGCGATGCGGACAGCGTGGCCGGCGCAGCCGGCGGACGGCCCCTGGGGCGCGGCTCGGCTCAGTGGCCGGTCTCGCCGCCGTTGTCCCGGCGGTCGAGGGCGCGCTGGAGGGCAGCGGCGGCCTGGGCGCGGTCGGTGTCGTTCGAACGGGAGGCGTGGCGCACGCGGCGGCGGACGGTCGTCTCGGCCATGGGAAATCGACTCCTTCGACAGAGTGGTTGCACGGCAGCGGTGAGCTGTGAGACGCCGGAAGGGGCGGAGAGCGCACGCCGCAGGGATTGCCTGCGCGGGGCGCGGCTCACGACCGCCATTCGCTGGATGGAGCGATTCGTTCGGCTCATCCCAAGCTAAGGGACCGGGCCGCGCCTGTCTGCATGATTACTCGGACTTCCTACTATCTGAGACGGCACACCTTCCCACCTGCGGTTTCCCGCCGGGGACTCAGCCGATGACGAACGGCAGACGTGCGGCCAGGGGGCCGAGTGCGGTCCGCTCCCCGGGAGTCGGGGGGCGGCGGCCGGTGGCGACGAGCAGGGTGTCCGTGTCGGACAGGGCGGTGGGGAAGGGCTCGCCGGTGATGCGCTCCAGGAGGGCGCGGGCCTCGGCCAGGGTCTTGGGGGGCGGGGGCGGGGCGTCCGGTACGTGGGCGGTCAGGTCCAGGTGGTGGAGGGTCCACTCCAGGACGTATGCGCAGAGGTAGTTGGCGGCGGTGAGGACCTCGCCCTAGGTGCCGACCCGTGCGGCGGGGTCGGCGAGCCGGGCCGCGCGGCCGGCGGCGGAGCCCACGTCGTCCAGGTGGAACGTGAGCAGGGCCGGGTCCTCGTAGGCCGCCGCCAGCCGGACGGTCAGGGCGTCCAGGGGGTCCTCGCCGGTCGGCGGGGTGTGGGTGACGGTCCAGTACGTCGCCGCGTCGCGGGTCGGTGCGGCGTCGGCGGGGGTGGCGAGGGTGATCAGGACGTCCTGCGCGTCGATGACGAGGTGGCACACCAGGTCCCGGACGAGCCAGCCCGCGCAGCCGGAGGGCCGGCCGAAGTCGTCGGCGGCGAGGCCGGCCACCGCCGCCCGCAGGGCCGACCAGGAGAGGGAGAAGCCGTCGGTGCCGTCCGTACCGTCCATGGGCGCAGGCTAGGCGTTTGCTTCGGATCCCGTTGGTGAACGGACGGCGAGGTGGAGTCCGGCGAGGCAGACGGTCGCGGTCCCTCACTCCTCGGTCACCCGGATGACGGTGCGGCCGCGAACGTCTCGCCGTGCGGTGAAGGCGGCGGCCGCGTCGGCCAACGGCTCGATCGCGCCGACCCGGATACGGAGCCGGCCGTCTCTGACTCGCTGGGCGAGGTCGGCGAGACGGAGGCGGTCCGGCTCCACGACGAAGAAGAGGGCGCGTCCGTCGTCGGGGCGTGTGGTGGGCGGATGGGCGATGGTGACGAGCGTGCCGCCGGCCCGTACGAGCGCCGCCGAGCGGTCGAGGACGTCGCCGCCGATCACGTCGAGGACGACGTCGACCTGATCGACGTCCTCGAGGCGGTCGTCGTCCAGGTCGACGAAGGCGTGTGCGCCCAGGTCGGACACGGTGTCCCGGTCGCCGGCGCGGCCCGTGCCCACGACGCGGGCCCCGGCTTGGCTGGCGAGCTGGACGGCGATGGAGCCCACGGCGCCGGCGGCCCCGTGGATCAGGACGCTCTGGCCGGTGGCGAGCCGTGCGTGGTCGAACAGTCCCTGCCAGGCGGTGAGTCCCGAGACGGGGAGTGCGGCCGCCGTCGTGTGCTCGACGTCCGCGGGGAGCGGGGCGAGGTTGCGGGCTTCCACGGCAACGTACTCGGCGAGTGATCCGTCGCGCGTCCAGTCGGTCAGGCCGAAGACACGCTGGCCGATGGTGAGGCCGGTGGTTCCGTAGCCGAGGGCCGTCACCACCCCCGACACCTCGTGGCCGGGCACGCTCGGGGTGCGGTCGCGGCCGGCGCGGTCGGTCCAGGTTCCGGGCCAGTCCAGCTCTCCGCGGGTGAACCCGGCGGCGTGCACGCGCACGATGACGTCGTTCTCCGCGGCGTGGGGAAGCGGAAGGTCCTCCAGAGCCAGGCCTGTGGCCCCGGCTTCGCGGTCCCGGACGGTGAGGGCTCGCACGAATATCTCCTTTCGGGGTGCGGATGAGTCGCAGGACGTGGGCAGGTCATCGATTCCACGCACAAGACGCCCGGCGGCCCGCGCGATGACTCACCGCGGCCACGGAGCGTCGATGACGCGCTCGACGAGAGACGTACGGCGGAAACCGGGAACGAAGTGTTCCAGGATGTCCGCGTTGATGGTTCCGTAGGTGGTGTCCGGACGGTGTTTGAGGCCGTCGACGAATTCCTGCAGAAATCCCTTCTTGAATTCACCGCGCGGATGGGCGGCGACGATCTCGTCGACTTGGTCCGTCGGCAGGCTGTCCAGTCCCCAGCCGACGGCGTCGGTCAGCACCCCGTAGTTCGTCGCCGCCGTCTCGGACCCCATCCGGCCGGGGATCCCCGGCGTCGTGTGCAGGGCGATCGCCGTCCAGACCGCGTCAGCGGCCTTCTCCGGGAACCCGCGATCGAGCAGGAACGCGCGCGCATGGTCGGCGCCGTCCAGTTCGAAGCGCTGCTGCACGTCCGAGAACGGGATCAGAAGCCCCGCGTCATGGAACATCGCCGAGAGGTACAGCAACTCGGGATCGGGCTGGAGGCCCAGCTCACGCGCATGGAGGGAACCGAAAAGGAATACCCGCCTGGAGTGGTGAAAGATCAGTGGGTTGGTCCTGACCCTGATGAATTCCGTGGCCTCCGCGACAGCCGAGGTCTCGGGTATTTCCACTCCTGCGATAATGTCGCTCATGATGTCTGTGCTTTCCGGTGCGAGGTGCTGAGGTGGCCATGCGTGTGTCCGCCACGATGCCGACCCCACGGCTCCGGCGCCGCCTCGGTCCGGCCATGAACCACTCGTATCCAGTCATCCCAGGATGGGTCCGTGGGCGCTGACCCGCATCGGGTGGTGGTCCTCGTCTACGACGGGGTCAAGATGCTGGACGTCGCCGGCCCCGCCGAAGTGTTCGGAGAGGCGAATCTGCTCGGCGCCCAGTACCGGATCGCCGTGGTGTCGACGACCGGCGCCGACGTCACCTCCTCGGTCGGCATTCGGATCGCCGTCGACGGCAGCGCCGCCACACAGCCCGACCCCGGCACGTTCCTGATGCCGGGCGCCACCGTCTACCCCCGAGCGGCCGTCACCCGAGACCTGGCAGAGGGCGCGAGGGATCTTGCGACGCGTTCCGGCAGGGTCGCCGTGGCGTTCATTTCCTCAGCCGGGTGATCCGAAGGAAACGCCCTGGCCGCGGCCGGACGCACGACGGCCCGGCGAGCCTGTTCAGGGCGGGCTCGCCGGGCCGGAGCGTGAGGGCGGTCAGCCCATGTGCGGGTAGCCGTACTCGGTCGGCGGGACCAGCGTCTCCTTGATGGCGCGGGTCAGGGTCCAGCGCATCAGGTTCTGCGGGGCGCCGGCCTTGTCGTCGGTACCGGAGGCGCGGCCGCCGCCGAAGGGCTGCTGGCCGACGACGGCGCCGGTGGACTTGTCGTTGATGTAGAAGTTGCCCGCCGCGTAGCGGAGCTTCTCCATCGTGTACGCCGCCGCCGCGCGGTCGTTGGAGATGACCGAGCCGGTGAGGGCGTAGTCCGAGACCGACTCCATCTGGGTCAGCATCTCGTCGTACTTGTCGTCCTCGTAGACGTGCACGGCGAGGATCGGGCCGAAGTACTCGGTGCGGAAGACCTCGTTGTCGGGGTCGGTGCACTCGATGACGGTCGGGCGGACGAAGTAGCCCACCGAGTCGTCGTAGGAGCCGCCCGCGACGATTCGGCAGGTGGCGTCCTCGGCGGCGCGGTCGATGGCGGCCTTGTTCTTGGCGAAGGAGCGCTCGTCGATGACCGCGCCGATGAAGTTCGACAGGTCGGTGACGTCACCCATGGTGAGGCCGTCGACCTCGGCCGCGAACTCCTCCTTGAAACCGGAGTTCCAGATGGAGGCCGGGATGTAGGCACGCGAGGTGGCCGAGCACTTCTGGCCCTGGTACTCGAAGGCACCGCGGGTCAGCGCGGTCTTGAGCACCGCGCGGTCGGCGGAGGGGTGCGCGACCACGAAGTCCTTGCCGCCGGTCTCGCCGACCAGACGCGGGTAGGCGCGGTACTTCTCGATGTTGTTGCCGACCGTCTTCCACAGGTACTGGAAGGTCTTGGTCGAGCCGGTGAAGTGGATGCCGGCGAGGTCGCGGTGCTCCAGGGCGACCTCGGAGACGGCGATGCCGTCACCGGTGACCAGGTTGATGACGCCCTTGGGCAGCCCGGCCTCCTCCAGCAGCTGCATCAGCAGCACGGCGGCGTGGGTCTGCGTCGGGGACGGCTTCCAGACCACCACGTTGCCCATGAGGGCGGGCGCGGTGGGCAGGTTGGCGGCGATGGCCGAGAAGTTGAACGGCGTGATCGCGTAGACGAAGCCCTCCAGCGGGCGGTGGTCCATGCGGTTCCACACGCCCGGCGAGTTGGCCGGGGGCTGCTCGGCCAGGATCTGGCGGGCGTAGTGCACGTTGAAGCGCCAGAAGTCGACCAGCTCGCAGGGGCTGTCGATCTCGGCCTGCTGGGCGGTCTTGGACTGGCCCAGCATGGTGGAGGCGGCGATGGTCTCGCGCCAGGGGCCGGAGAGCAGCTCGGCGGCGCGCAGGATGATCGCGGCGCGGTCGTCGAAGGACATCGCGCGCCAGGCCGGGGCGGCGGCCAGGGCGGCGTCGATCGCGTCCTGGGCGTCCTCGCGGGTGGCGTTGCGCAGGGTGCCGAGGACGGCCTTGTGGTTGTGCGGCTGGACCACCTGGAAGGACTCGCCGCCGCCCATCCGCTTCTCGCCGCCGATGGTCATCGGCAGGTCGACCGGGTTCTCGGCCAGCTCCTTCAGCTTGGCCTCCAGCCGGGCGCGCTCGGGGCTGCCGGGGGCGTAGCCGTGCACCGGCTCGTTGACGGGGGTGGGGACCTGGGTCACAGCGTCCATGAGATCCGTAACTCCTTTACGTTGAGCGGGTGTTCGGGCTCAGCCCTTGGTGATCATGCTGCGTACGAAGAACTGGAGGTTCGCCGGCTTCTCGGCGAGACGGCGCATGAAATAGCCGTACCAGTCGGTGCCGTAGGCGGTGTAGACACGCATGCGGTGCCCCTCGGCGGCCAGCCGCAGGTGCTCGTCGCCCCGGATGCCGTAGAGCATCTGGAACTCGTACTCGTCGAGCTTACGGCCCGCGCGGTGGGCGAGTTCCTGGGCGATGGAGATGAGGCGGGGGTCGTGGGACCCGATCATCGGGTAGCCGTCGCCCTCCATCAGCGTCTTCAGGACGCGGACGTACGCCTTGTCGATCTCGTGCTTCTGCTGGTACGCGACCTCGGCGGGCTCCTTGTAGGCGCCCTTGACCAGGCGGACCCGGCTGCCGGCGGCGGCCAGGCGGCGGGCGTCGGCCTCGGTGCGGAACAGGTACGCCTGGATGACACAGCCGGTGCCGGGGAAGTCCTTCCGCAGCTCCTCGTGGATGGCGAACATCGAGTCGAGGGTGGTGTGGTCCTCGGCGTCCAGGGTGACCGTGGTGCCGATGGCGGCGGCGGCCTCGACGACCGGGCGGACGTTGGCGAGGGCCAGCTCGTGGCCGCCCTCCAGCGCCTGGCCGAACATGGAGAGTTTGACGGACATCTCGACCCGCTCACCGAGGCCGAGGTCCTTGAGGTGGTCGACGAGCGCGAGGTAGGCGTCGCGGGCGGCGGCGGCCTGCTCGGGGGTGGTGATGTCCTCGCCGACGACGTCCATCGTGAGCTGGAGGCCCTTGGCGGTCAGCTCCGCGATGATCGGGACGATGTCGTCCACGGTCTCGCCGGGGATGAACCGGTCGACGACCTGCTTGGTCACCGGGGCGGCCGAGATCAGACGACGCATCCGGTCGCTGCGCGACGCGGCGAGAATCACGGGACCCAGCACGGGGCACCTCCACAACAAAAGCACCGAAACGGCCGGGACCCGACGATTCGGGGACGGCACGGAGAACCACCGTGAAACCTAGGGATCTCTTCGATGGTGGGCCATCGACAGACGTCACGCATCCGATCACCGGTTCTCAGACAGATGTATGAAGCGGGCTCGGATATGCGGCAGAATGCCCGAGTGGCGGCCGATTACAGAGATGACTACCAGGAGCTGGTGGACGAGATCTCCGAGCTGCTGGGCGCCCCGGCGACCCTGGAGAACCGGGACTTCGAGCTGATCGCCTTCGGCGCGTACGACAGCGAGGGCGAGCTGGACCCCACCGCGCTGGACCCGGTGCGGGCCCGCTCGATCCTGACCCGGCGCTCGACCTCGGCGGTCCGGGCGTGGTTCGAGGGCTTCGGCATCACCCGCGCGACGGAACCGGTGCGCATTCCGCCCACCCCGGAGGCGGGCGTCTACCGGGGCCGGATCTGCCTGCCGGTACGCCATCGGGGTGTCGTGCTCGGCTATGTGTGGCTGCTGGACGACGATCCCGGCCCGAGCGACGCCCAGCTCGCCGCCGCCATGCCGGTGACCGGGCGGATCGGCGCGCTGCTGGCCGACGAGGCGCGGGCCGGGGCGGGGCTCGGCCGGGAGCTGCGGGCGGTGCTCACGGCGGAGGACGGCTGGCAGCGGGACATGGCCGTCACCGACCTGCGCACCGCGCTGGGCCCGCGCGCGGACGGCCCGCACACCGTGGTCTGCGTCGCCCCCTGGTTCTCCGCCGACCCCGACGACGCCCCCTCG
>NZ_WWKH01000019.1:0-2225 GCF_009865595.1 Streptomyces sp. SID1328
CCCCGCCCTGCCCGAGATCCCGGCCCCGCTCGACCTCCCCGCCGGCCGGCGCACCTTCGCCGACATCCGCTACCGCGAGCGGGGAAGCACCGGCTTCGTGAGTTTCTCCTTCCCGGGCGGCGCGACGAGCACCGACCAGTGCCGCAGACTCCTGGCCGCCTACCAGTACGCCCTCACCCGCCCGACCTCGGTGCTCGTCCTCGGCGGCGCCCGCGACTTCTTCTCCAACGGCATCCACCTCAACGTCATCGAGGGCGCCCCCGACCCCGGCGAGGAGTCCTGGCGCAACCTCAACGCCATGGACGACGTGGTGGAGGCCGTCCTGCGCACCACCGACCGGCTGGTGATCGCCGCGCTCGCGGGCAACGCGGCCGCCGGAGGCGCCATGCTCGCCCTCGCCGCCGACGAGGTGTGGTGCCGCACCGGCGCCGTCCTCAACCCGCACTACCGGCGCATGGGCCTGTACGGCTCCGAGTTCTGGACGTACACCCTGCCCCGCCGCACCGGCCCCGAGACCGCGCGCCGTCTCACCAGCGAGGCGCTGCCGGTGAGCGCCGCCCGAGGGGTCCGGCTCGGCCTGGTGGACCGTCTCGTCCCCGCCGCCCCCGGCGAGTTCGCGGGTACTGTCGAGGCACTCGCGGCCGAACTCGCCGCCGCTCCCGGCCTGGCCGACCGGATCGCCGCCAAGGCCGCCGCCCGCCACGCCGACGAGGGAGTACGCCCCCTCGCCGACCACCGGCGCGACGAACTCGCCCGGATGCACGCCATCTTCTCCGACCCCGCCGCCCCCTACCACGCCCTGCGCTCGGCATTCGTCCGCAAGGTCCCCGCCGCCACCACCCGCCCCCTGCACCCCGGAGACGCCCGATGACCGCCGCCGAACCCCTGCTGGTGGCCGGAGTCGGCAACATCTTCCTCGGCGACGACGCCTTCGGCCCCGAGGTCATCCGTGCCCTCGAACACCGCCCCCTCCCGCCCGGCGCCCACGTACGGGACTTCGGCATCCGGGGCATGGACCTCGCCTACGCCCTGCTCGGCGGCTGCGCCACCGCCGTACTCGTCGACGCCGCGCCCCGGGGACAGCGCCCCGGCACCCTCTCCCTGGTCGAGGCGGAGCCCCCGGACGGCACGGTCGTGCCCGAGGCGCACGGGATGGACCCGGAGAAGGTGCTCGCCCTCGCCACCCACCTCGGCGACGAACCCCTGCCCCGCGTCCTCGTCCTCGCCTGCGAGCCCGCCGTGCTGCCCACCCCGGACGAGGACATCGCCCCCGGCCTCAGCGAACCGGTGCGCGAAGCCGTCGGACGGGCCGTCGACGCGCTGCACACCCTGATCCCGGTCCTGCTGGCCGACCCGGCCGCGCCCACGCCCCCGTTGGGCCGCCCGATGGAATCCGGGCCCCCGCACGCGGCTGCGCTGCCCGGCCTCGGGGCGGGCGGACCCGAAGATCGGTGAGACCCCTGGGCCGTGCCCGGCACGGCCCGGGCCCCCGATCTTCCCGAGGAGCTGTGCCCATGTGCCGGTCCGACGTCAAGCAGGCCGTCCTGGCCAAGAACGACGATCTCGCCGCCCGTCTGCGTGAGGACCTCGCCGAACGGGGCGTCACCGTGGTCAACCTGCTGTCCAGCCCAGGCAGCGGCAAGACCGAACTCCTCGGCCGCGTCCTGGCCCGTGCCGTCCAGCGGGGTGTGCCCGTGGCCGCGCTCACCGCCGACCTCGCCACCGAGAACGACGCCCAGCGCCTCGCCCGCTCCGGCGCCCCCGTCCAGCAGCTCCTCACCGACGGGCTGTGCCACCTGGAGGCAGGCCAGGTCCGCGACCGCCTCGACGGCTGGCTCCCCGCCGACACCGAGGTGCTGTTCGTGGAGAACGTCGGCAACCTCGTCTGCCCGGCCTCCTACGACCTGGGGGAGACCCTGCGGATCGCCCTCATGGCCGTCACCGAGGGCGAGGACAAGCCGCTGAAGTACCCCACCGCCTTCGGCTCCGCCCACCTGGTCGCCATCACCAAGACGGACCTCGCCGCCCCCGCCGGTTTCGACGAGGCCGCCTTCCGCGCCAACGTCCAGCGGGTCAACCCCGGCGTGGAGACGGTACGGACCTGCGCGCGCAGCGGCGACGGCGTCGACGTCCTGCTGGAGCGGGCCCTCGCCGTCCGCCACGCACCGCCCGCCCACCGCCCGCCGCTGGCCCCCGGACCGCACGGCCACTCCCACGGCGGCCAC
>NZ_WWKH01000175.1:0-13297 GCF_009865595.1 Streptomyces sp. SID1328
CGCTCGGCGCGGTCGTCCTGGTCGACACCCGGCGCATCGACGACTCCTGGTACGCCATCGACCGTCTGGAACACCACGGCACGCCGTTCATCGTGGCCTGCAACGACTTCGGCGGCCCGGTGCGCGCGGGCGCGGCCGTACGCGAGGCACTCGACCTCGACCCGGACGTCCCCCTCGTCGACTGCGACGCCCGGTCCCGCGAGTCGGCCAAGGAGGTCCTGATCACCCTGGTCCGCCATGTGCAGGCCCGGTACGCCACGGCCGCCGGGGCCGGAAGGGAACTGGTGTGATGTCCGAGGCCGTTCCGCTCGGCGGACCCCGCTTCCAGACCGAACCCGCCTGCCTGTACCGGGAGATGCGGCGCGACCACGGCTCCGTCGTCCCGGTGGAACTGGACGGCGGCATCCCGGCGTGGCTGGTGCTGGGCTACCGCGAGCTGCATCAGGTGACCGGTGATCCGGTGCTGTTCAGCCGGGACTCCGAGCTGTGGAACCAGTGGGAGAACATCCCGGAGGACTGGCCGCTGCTGCCGATGATCGGGCACCGCCAGCCCTCCATCCTCTACACGGTCGGGGAACGGCACCGGCAGCGCGCCGCGATGATCAGCAACGCGCTGGAGTCGGTGGACCCCTTCGAACTCCGGCGCCAGGCCGAGCGGTTCGCGGACGAGCTGATCGACACCGTCTGCCTCTCCGGCGAGGCCGACCTGATCGCCCAGTACTCGTCCCTGCTTCCGGTACGGGTCCTCGCGCACCTCTACGGCTTCCCGGACGACGAGGGGCCGGGACTGGTCACCGCGCTCAACGACATGATCGACGGCCGGGAGCGGGCGCTGGCCGGGCAGTCCCATCTCGCCTCCTCCATGGCCCGGCTGGTCGCCGACCGTACCGAGGAGCCGGCCGACGACGTGGTCTCGCGGATGCTGGCGGACGACAGCGGGTTCACGGGCGAGGAGATCGTCCAGGACCTGATGGTGATGATGGCGGCCGGGCACCAGCCGACAGCCGACTGGATCGGCAACTCGCTGCGGCTGATGCTGACCGACGACCGGTTCGCGGCCTCCCTGTTCGGCGGCCGCAACAGTGTCGCGGAGGCGATGAACGAGGTGCTGTGGGAGGACACGCCCACGCAGAACGTGGCGGGCCGCTGGGCCGCGCGCGACACCCACCTCGGCGGTCGCCGGGTCCGCGCCGGTGACCTGCTGCTGCTCGGTCTCCAGGGCGCCAACTCCGACCCCCAGGTGCGTACCGACGCCTCCGCGCTGACCGGCGGCAACAACGCGCACTTCTCCTTCGGGCACGGCGAGCACCGCTGCCCGTTCCCGGCGCAGGAGATCGCCGAGGTCATCGCACGCACCGGCATCGAGGTCGTCCTCGACCGGCTGCCGGACATCGACCTGGCGGTGCCCGCCGGGTCCCTCACCCGTCGGCCCTCGCCGTGGCTGCGCGGGCTGACCGAGCTGCCCGTGCGGTTCACTTCGACCCCTGCCCTGGGAGGCACGTCACGATGACCACCGGTACCGGTATTTCCCGTATCGCCCTCGACCCCTTCGTCACCGACCTGGACGGCGAGAGCGCGGCCCTGCGCGCGGCCGGACCGCTGGCGGCCGTGGAGCTGCCCGGCGGGGTGCCGGTGTGGGCCGTCACCCGGCACGCCGAGGCCAAGGCGCTGCTGACCGACCCGCGCCTGGTGAAGGACATCAACGTGTGGGGCGCCTGGCGGCGCGGCGAGATACCGGCGGACTGGCCGCTGATCGGGCTGGCCAATCCGGGCCGTTCGATGCTCACCGTGGACGGCGCGGACCACCGGCGGATGCGCACGCTGGTGGCGCAGGCGCTCACCCCGCGCCGGGTGGAGCTGATGCGGGAGCGGATCGGCGAGCTCACCCGGGACCTGCTGGACGCGCTGCCCGCCGACGGCGGGGTGGTAGACCTCAAGGCGGCCTTCGCCTACCCGCTGCCGATGTACGTGGTGGCCGAGCTGATGGGCATCGACGAGGCGCTGCTGCCCCGGCTGAAGGTGCTGTTCGAGAAGTTCTTCTCCACCCAGACCCCGCCCGCCGAGGTCATCGCCACCCTGACCGAGCTGGCCGGGATGATGGCGGCGACCGTCGCGGCGAAGCGTGCCGAGCCGGGGGACGACCTCACCAGCGCGCTGATCCTGGCCTCTGCGGACGGCGACCACCTCACGGACGAGGAGATCGTCGCCACCCTCCAGTTGATGATCGCCGCCGGACACGAGACGACGATCTCCCTGATCGTCAACGCGGTCGTCAATCTCTCCACCCACCCCGGCCAGCGGGAGCTGGTGCTGTCCGGGAAGGCGGACTGGTCGGCGGTGGTCGAGGAGACGCTGCGCTGGTCCACCCCGACCTCGCACGTGCTCATCCGCTTCGCCACCGAGGACGTGCCGGTCGGCGACCGTGTGATCCCGGCCGGGGACGCGCTGATCGTGTCGTACGGCGCGCTCGGCCGGGACGAGGAGGCGCACGGGCCGAGCGCCGGGGAGTTCGACATCACGCGGGAGACCAGGAACCGGCACATCTCCTTCGGTCACGGTCCGCACGTCTGCCCCGGCGCCGCCCTCTCCCGCCTGGAGGCGGGGGTGGCGCTGCCCGCCCTGTACGCCCGTTTCCCGCACCTGGACCTGGCGGTCCCGGCGGCCGAGCTGCGCCACAAGCCGGTGGTCACGCAGAACGACCTGTTCGAGCTCCCGGTCCGCCTGAACGGGTGACTTGACTTCGAGCGCGCTTCAGCTCGTAGCGTCGCAGGTGCTCCGGTGCCCGGCGTCCCTCCACGGGATGCCGGGCGGCCAGATCCGTCGCTAGATGGATGAAGGGGCCCGAAGTCGTCCGACGTGACGATCGAGCGCGTGCGAAAGGCTGGAACACCACATGCGACAGCGCAGTCTGCGTGACCTGCAAGTTTCCGCAATCGGTCTGGGCTGTATGGGAATGTCCGCCTTCTATGGGACGGCGGACCAGGACGAGGGCGTGGAGACCATCCGGCGCGCCCGCGAGCTGGGCATCGACTTCCTGGACACGGCCCAGATGTACGGGCCGCTGACCAACGAGTCCCTGGTCGGCGAGGCGATCCGGGGCCACCGCGACCAGTATGTGCTGGCCACCAAGTTCAACTACCGGATGGACGACGCGGTACCCGGCGACATGTCCAGCGTGGGCCGCCAGGACGGGTCGGCCGAGCATGTCCGGACCTCGGTGGAGGGCTCGCTCCAGCGGCTCGGCACCGACCACATCGACCTGTACTACCAGCACCGGGTCGACCCGAACGTGCCGATCGAGGAGACGGTCGGCGCACTGGCCGAACTGGTCACCGAGGGCAAGATCGGGCACATCGGGCTGAGCGAGGCGAGCGCGGAGACGCTGCGCCGGGGCAACGCGGTCCACCCGATCACGGCCGTGCAGAGCGAGTACTCGCTGTGGTCGCGGGACGTGGAGGCGGAGGTGCTGCCGACCTGCCGCGAGCTGGGCATCGGCTTCGTCGCCTACTCGCCGCTGGGCCGCGGCTTCCTCGCCGGCCGCTTCTCCTCCCCCGACGAGCTGGACGAGAACGACTACCGCCGCAACAGCCCCCGCTTCACCGACCAGCACCTGCAGGCCAACCTGCGCCTCGCGGCGAAGGTCAAGGAGATCGCCGAGAAGAAGGGCGTCACCCCCGCCCAGCTCGCCCTAGCCTGGGTCCTCGCCCAGGGCGACCACATCGTCCCCATCCCGGGCACCAAGCGCCGCTCCTACCTCGAACAGAACGCGGCCGCGGTCGACATCGTTCTCACCCCCGAGGAACTCTCGCAGATCGACGCCGAGTTGCCCGAGGTCTCGGGTGAACGGTACGACGAGGCGGGGATGCGAGCCGTCAACCTCTGAGTCATGCCGCACGGCCGGGACCCGCGTACGGGTCCCGGCCGGTGTGTTCCGCTAGCGGCCCATCATCCCGGCCGCCCGGCTGGCCCGGCGTTCCCCCGCCCGGTTGGCTGCGGTGGCCATGAGGGCGAGGCACAGGCCGACCGCTCCGGCGACGATGTTGCTGATGATGGTGCGGGTGGTGCTGACGTTGCCCGCGACCACCCAGGGAGCGATGATCATCCAGATGCCGATGAGGGCGGCGGCCCAGGCGCGGGCGTGGGTGCGCTCGTAGGCGTGGCCGAAGCCGCTCATCAGCAGGGCGTAGGCGACGCCCGCGATCAGGTTGTTCACCGCGAGGGTGGTGAAGCCGTTGAAGCCCGCGATCCAGGGGGAGGCCGCCATGTACAGCCCCGTGATCAGGGCCATCGCCTCGACGGCCTGTCCCCGCTGCGTCGCGGCCGCCCGCTCCGCGACCACGAAGCGGTCCCGCATCTCCAGGACGTCCGGGTGCGTTTCCATCGGGGTGTGCATTCGTTCCGTCATGATCGCGCCTCCTGAGAAGGGCTCCACGTCCTTATGTGGATTTTACAGCGACCCGAGTACCCCCCGAAATCACCACATACCCAAGGAAACAGGACTCACTTCGCCGGCTTCAGATCCGTGATCTTGCGCGTCGTCAGGTCGGACTGGACGTCGATCCGGGTGACCTCCGGGTTCTTGCCGTCGCTCCAGGTCAGGGTGACCCTGCTGGTGGCGTGGCCCATGCCGGAGCCGGTGTAGGCGACCTTCCACTTCACCGGCACGTTCTGCGCGAAGAGGATGCCGTCGGCGTGGTTCTTCTTCTCCCAGGCGCTGACCTTCTTGCGGGCGGAGGCGGAGAGGTAGAAGTCGCGCAGCGCCTTGGCATCGGCCCCGCTCGCCGGGTCCTCGGTCTCCCACACGGCGTCGATGTAGGCGCCGTAGAAGTCGGAGACCCGCTGGGTGACATTGCGGGGGTCGCCCTGGACAGAGGTCGCGGCGGCGGGCCGGGACGGGGTGGAGGTGGTGCCCGCGAGCGCCGGGGTGACGGCGGCCAGGGCGAGGCCCGCGGCGAGGGCGACGACGGTCAGCGGAGTCGTACGAATGCGGATGGACATGTGTCTCGATTCCCCGTATTCCACGCGGCCGGGCCGATCCCGGTCGTTGACGGTGCCTAAGACCGCAATCATCGCGGCCCGGTTCCCGATTCCGGCGCTTTGGCTTCGCGGCGTCGCGCCCGCACCCGGCCGGCGTCGGGCCAGCGCACGTCGTAGGCCCAGCCGAGCCCCTCGAACCAGCGGATCAAGCGGGCGCTGGCGTCCAGTTGGCCGGTGAGGACACCGTGCCGGGCGCTGGTCGGGTCCGCGTGGTGGAGGTTGTGCCAGGACTCGCCGAACGACAGCGGGGCCAGCCACCACACGTTGCCGGAGCGGTCCCGGCTGCGGAACGGGTGTGCACCGGTCGCGTGGCAGATGGAGTTGATGGACCAGGTCACATGGTGCACCAGGCAGATCCGCACCAGTCCCGCCCAGAAGAACGCCGTCGCCGCGCCCGCCCAGGTCCCGGTGATCAGCAGCCCGAGCAGGGCGGGCAGCGTCAACGAGAGCGCCACCAAGACCCCGAAGTTCCGCGAGACCAGCCGCAGCGCCGGGTCCCGTTCCAGGTCGGGCGCGTACTGGGCCGTGGAGGCGTGGTCGGGGTCGAAGAGCCAGCCGAGGTGGGCGTGGAACATGCCCTTGGCGAGCGCGCCCGGCGTGCGGCCGTACCGCCAGGGCGAGTGCGGGTCGCCGTCGCGGTCGGAGTACCGGTGGTGCTTGCGGTGGTCGGCGACCCAGGTGAACAGCGGCCCCTGCACGGCGAGGCTCCCCGCGACGGCGAGCGCGATCCGCAGCGGGCGGCGCGCCTTGAACGAGCCGTGGGTGAAGTAGCGGTGGAACCCGACGGTGATGCCGAGCCCGCTGACCAGGTAGAACACGGCGGCGATCGCGGCGGGCCTCACCCCCTTCCTCATCGGCGACGCCCTGAAGGCGGCGCTGGCCATGGGCGTCCTCCCCACGGCGTGGAAGCTGACGGACAAGAGCTGACCCTCACGGCACAAGGCCCGCCTCCTCCACGAAGAGAGGAGGCGGGCCTTCGCCGTTGCCGGCCGATCCCTCGCCCCGCTACCGACCGGCGGACGGGCCGCCCGGAAACTCCGTCACCACTGCCGTGAACGCCTCTGGTGCCTCCCGGTGGATCAGATGGCCCACGGGGATCGTGCGCAGCCGGGCGTCCGGGATCAGGCGGGCCAACTCGGTGACGCTCTCCCGGGGGACGTGGCTCCGGGGGCCGCCGGCCAGGATCAGGGTCCGGGCGGTGATGCCACCGAGCGCCGCCGCCCAGGCGGCGGGCGGGGTGTCGATCTGCCGGCGGACGGCGAGCACCAGCGGCGGACCCTCCGGCGGCCCCCACACCCGGTAGGCGAGCCGTACCCCTCCTACACCGACGAATCGCCGCGTCACCATGCCGGAAGGGTAGAGGGCGACGCGGCGAAGCCCGGTGCCGCGAGGGGGTCTCCTCGGGGCACCGGGCTTCGGCGGGCGGGTGTCAGACGGTCGGGACCTTCTCCGGGTCCTCCGTCGCCGGGATCTCCGGCTGGGTCTTCTTCGCCGTCAGCGACTGCTTGACGAAGGCGATGATCAGGACGACGGCAGCCACCATCAGGGACAGCAGGACCGTTTCGCGGCCGTCGTGTTCCGTGTCGGTCAGCATGTAGCCGAGGACGAAGACGATGAGGGCGGCCGTGGCCCAGGTGAGGTACGGGTAGAGCCACATCTTGACGACGAGCTTCTCCGGCGCCTCCCGCTGGATGATCTTCCGCATCCGGAGCTGCGAGAAGCAGATGACCAGCCACACGAACAGCGCGACCGCGCCGCTGGAGTTGACCAGGAAGAGGAAGACCGAGTCGGGGAACTTGTAGTTGAAGAACACCGCGACGAAGCCGAACAGCACCGAGGCCAGGATCGCGGCCATCGGCACACCGCGGGAGTTGGTCTTCGCGAACGCCTTGGGCGCGTCCCCCCGCTCACCGAGCGAGAACGCCATGCGGGACGCGGTGTACAGGCCCGAGTTCAGGCAGGACAGCACCGAGGTCAGCACGATGAAGTTCATGATCTCACCGGCGTGCGCGATACCCAGCGAGTTCAGCGCGGCGACGTAGGAACCGTCGGTCTTGATCGACGGGTCGTTCCACGGCAGCAGCGAGACCACGACGAGGATCGAGCCCAGGTAGAACACCGCGATGCGCCAGATGATGCTGTTGGTCGACTTGGTGACCGCACGCTGCGGGTTCTCCGACTCACCGGCCGCCAGCGTGGCGATCTCGCTGCCCATGAAGGAGAAGACGACCAGCAGCACACCGGTGAGGATCGCGCCCGGCCCGTGCGGCAGGAAGCCCCCGTGCGCGGTGAGGTTGGACAGGCCCGCCTTGTCGCTGTGGACACCCGGCAGCACACCGAAGATCGCCAGCACGCCGACCACGATGAACGCGCCGATCGCGACGACCTTGATCCCGGCGAACCAGAACTCGAACTCACCGTAGGAGCCCACCGAGACCAGGTTGGTCGCCGTGAGCACCAGCATGACGATCAGCGCCCAGCCCCACTGCGGGACGGCCGGTATCCAGCCCTCCAGGATCTTCGCACCGGCCGTCGCCTCGACGGCGAGCACCACGACCCAGAAGAACCAGTACAGCCAGCCGATGGAGAACCCGGCCCAGCGGCCGAGCGCACGGTCGGCGTGCGCGGAGAAGGACCCGGAGGTCGGGTTGGCCGCGGACATCTCGCCCAGCATCCGCATCACGAGGACGACGAGCGTGCCGACGAGGGCGTAGGACAGCAGGATGCCGGGGCCCGCCGTGGCGATACCCGTACTGGAGCCGACGAAAAGGCCGGCACCGATCACACCACCGATGGCGATCATCGAAAGGTGACGGTTCTTGAGACCTGCTTGCAGCCCGGAACCATGGGACATGGACGGAATTCCTTTGCGCCAGGTGGAGCGGTTCCCGTACGGACGGCGAGAAAGTCGTACGTCGTCGTACGGGGCCTCGCACGAGCGGTGTACGAGGCGGTCCAGTGAATCTGAGGGGAACCAATTCGGGAACCTCTGAATCCGGATTGTTACCTGAGGTTCGCTTGAGGTTCTATGGCCCGTCTCACATATCCCCGATCGAACCCGGAGCTGCTGCCCGGAATCGGGCGTGACACACTCGGTGCATGCGCGTGTATCTCGGCTCCGACCATGCGGGCTACGAACTCAAGAACCACCTCGTCGAGTGGCTGAAGGCGGCGGGGCACGAGCCCGTCGACTGCGGGCCGCACATCTACGACGCCCAGGACGACTACCCGCCCTTCTGCCTCCGGGCCGCCGAGCGCACCGTCGCGGACCCCGGCTCCCTCGGCATCGTGATCGGCGGCTCCGGCAACGGCGAGCAGATCGCCGCCAACAAGGTGAAGGGGGTGCGCGCCGCCCTCGCCTGGAGCGAGGAGACCGCCGCGCTCGGCCGCGAGCACAACGACGCCAACGTCATCGCCGTCGGCGCCCGGCAGCACACCGAGGACGAGGCGACCAAGTTCGTCGAGATCTTCCTGGGCACCCCGTTCTCCGGCGAAGAGCGCCACGTCCGCCGCATCGACATGCTCACGGAGTACGAGAACACCGGCGACCTCCCGCCCATCCCGGCGCACCACCCCCAGCAGTAACGCGGTACCGCCCCCGCCGCCCGGAACGCGGCGGGGGCTCTCGCAGACCCAGGAAGGACGCCCGGCCGTGCCAGAAGGGCACACGATCCACCGGCTGGCGCGGGACTACGCCGAACGCTTCGCCGGCACCGCCCCGCTGGTGACCAGCCCCCAGGGCAAGTTCACCGACGCCGCCGAGCTGCTGACCGGCGCCGGGCTGACCACCACCGACGCCCACGGCAAGCACCTCTTCCTCGGCTTCCGCGACAGCGACTGGGTCCACATCCACCTCGGCCTCTTCGGCAAGGTCGCCTTCGGCCCGGCCCCGGCGCCCCCGCCGGCCGACACCGTCCGGCTCCGCCTCGCCCACGACACCGCGTACGCCGACCTGCGCGGCCCGGCCACCTGCGCGCTGATCACCGACAGCGAGAAGAGGGCCGTCCACGCCCGCCTCGGCCCCGACCCGCTGCGCCCCGACGCCGACCCGGCCGCCGCCTGGGAGCGGATCACGCGCAGCCGCACCTCGATCGCCGCCCTGCTGATGGACCAGAAGGTCATCGCGGGCGTCGGCAACGTCTACCGCGCCGAGGTCCTCTTCCGGCACGGCATCGACCCCTACCGCGCCGGCCGCGACCTCGGCAGGGCCGAGTGGGACGCGATCTGGGCCGACCTGGTGGCCCTGATGGGCGAGGGCGTACGCCTCAACCGCATCGACACCGTCCGCCCCGAGCACACCCCCGAGGCGATGGGCCGCCCGCCCCGCGTCGACGATCACGGCGGCGAGGTCTACGTCTACCGTCGGGCCACCCTGCCCTGTCACCTCTGCGGCACCGAGATCCGCACCGCCGGGCTCGCCGCCCGCAACCTCTTCTGGTGCCCCGCCTGCCAGCTCCGCTGACCTCGTGCGCCCCGTGCGCATCCGTGAACCGGTCGTGCGCCCCGTTATGTCCTGCCAGGAAGCGCAGCCCGCCGCCCGGGAGGGCGGGGAATTTCCGCCGGGTGGCAGCGCGGATGGCCTCACGTGCCGTTCACTGTGTAGTCGGACCGCGTGGTCGAAACGCGAAGTGAGCCCCGCACGGGGGACAAGTGGGACCTCCCGTGCCATGCGGCCGGCTGGATGGATAGGGTCCCGAACTGATGGCAGCAGGACGAGAACGGCGCGCGAAGGCCGAGACGTTCACGGCCCGGTGGAAGATGCAGTGGCACCGGGTCCGCGTCGCGCTGCGCAGAAGCGCGGTCGACTACTTCCGCGGCGACGGCCCCGACTGGATCGCCCTGGTCGGCCTGCTCCTCACCATTCCCGCGCTCATGGCCCTCACACTGGCCAACTCCGTCTGGTGCTCCCCGGCCACCCTGGTCATCCCGATCGTCGCGGGCGGCCTGGTGCTGCGCCCCGCCAGCCTGCTCGGGCTGTACGCCACGGCCGCCGCCGCCCTCATCGTGGAGTCGGTGCGGCTCGGCCCGTACACCGAGGGACCCTCCAGGGTCACCCCCGGCATCGTGCTGGTCGTCGCCGCCTGCGGGTTCTTCGGGCTGCTGACCGCGCAGTTCCGCAGCCGGGTCGGCGTGCCCTGGCGGCGCGGCGGCACCATGCTCTTCGACCTCCGCGAACGCATCCGCGCCCAGAGCGAGTTGCCCAAGCTGCCGAGAGGCTGGCACCAGGAGATGGCGCTGCGCCCGGCGGGCGGCCAGTCCTTCTCCGGTGACTTCGTCGTCGCCGCCCGCACCAACGGCGGCCGCACCCTGGAGGTCGTCCTCACCGACGTCTCCGGCAAGGGCATGGACGCCGGTTCCCGTGCCCTGCTGCTGTCCGGCGCCTTCGGCGGCCTGCTCGGCTCGCTGCCCCCGCACTCCTTCCTGCCCGCCGCCAACGGCTATCTGCTCCGCCAGGACTGGGACGAGGGCTTCGCCACCTCCATCCACCTGGTGCTCGACCTCGACTCCGGCGACTACGAGCTGTACTCCGCGGGCCACCCGCCGGGACTCCAGCTCAGCGCGGGCACCGGCCGCTGGGAGGAGAAGGCCACCGAGGGCCCGCTCCTGGGCGTGTACGACGGGGGGCAGTTCGACTCCACGAAGGGCACCCTGAGACCCGGAGACGTCCTGATGCTCTTCACCGACGGGCTGGTGGAAGCCTCCGACCGGGACATCGCCGAGGGCATCGACCGCCTCACCGGTGAGGCCGACCGCTATGTCGCCGGCGGCTTCCACGGCGCCGCCTGGCACCTCATCGAGGCCGTCGCCAAGGACGTCAACGACGACCGCGCGCTGCTGCTGATCTGCCGCGAGTCATCCGCGCCCGTCCGCTGAACCCCGGTGCGAGACTGGGCCGATGACTCCGCTCACCCTGGCCCTGGTCGAGGACCTCGCCCGCCGCGCCCACGCCGGCCAGACCGACAAGGCGGGCCGCCCGTACGCCGAACATCTGGCGGCCGTCGCCGAGGGGGTGCGGGTACGCGGGGGCGACGAGGAGCAGATCGCGGCGGCCTGGCTGCACGACGCCGTCGAGGACGACGCGCTCAGCGAGGAGTGGCTCGACGGCGCCGCCCTCACCCCGCGCACCAAGGCCATCGTGCTCGCCCTCACCAAACGCCCCGGCGAGCCGCCCGAGGAGTACGCCCGCCGCATCCTCGCCACGCCGGGCGCCGCCCTGGTCAAGCACGCCGACCTCGCCCACAACGCCGACCCGGCCCGCCTCGCGGTCCTGGACGAGCCGACCCGCACGCGACTGGCCGAGAAGTACACGCGGATGCGCGCGCTTCTCGGCCGGCCGGAAGGGGAGTAGGGGAAGGGCGCTACACGCTCGCCTTCTCCCGTACGGGCTGCTTCGGCCCGCCGTGCTGACGTTCCCGCGCCTGCTGGGCGGGGTCCTGCCTGAACGCCCACTCCATCTTCGGCTCCATCACGCACCGGAACACCCGGCGTACCGGAGCCGTGCAGAGCAGGGTGACGACGGTGACCGCGAAGGAGGTCACCAGCAGCGCGCCGAGCGGGCTGTGCAGCCAGTGGGCGTCGTACCAGCCCTCCCAGCGGGTGTACTTGAGGACGAAGCCGTGCAGCAGATAGCCGCAGATCGTGCCCGCGCCCAGCGAGGTGAACCACATCCGGCGCCCCGGCACCCAGGCCAGGAAGCAGGCCGTCAGCACCACCGAGCAGGCGAACAGGGCCAGGGTCATCAGCGGGCCGGTCCACCACGGGGCGCCCATCTCCTGGGCGGCGTCCCGGCGGTAGA
The DNA here is from genome assembly GCF_009865595.1 of Streptomyces sp. SID1328. NCBI lineage: Bacteria > Bacillati > Actinomycetota > Actinomycetes > Kitasatosporales > Streptomycetaceae > Streptomyces > Streptomyces sp. SID1328. Next base: position 11,834 of record NZ_WWKH01000175.1, read on the forward strand.
ACCAGCCGAAGTCGATGTGCGGCACCACGAGCCACGCGGCGGCCAGCGCACCCGCGACGACCGGCACCGAGGCGACGCGCATCGCCCGCGTCCGCACCATCCGGAAGTGCTCGGGCTTCAGGCACAGCCCCAGCACGAAGCAGGGCAGGAACTGCAACAGGCGCTGGAAGTCCAGGTCGTTGCTGATCGCGGGGGAGACGGTCGCCAGCATGGCGATCGCCAGGGCGAGCGGCAGCGGCCACCGCACCACCTTCCACAGCGGGGTCGTCAGCCGCCATACGAACAGCGCCGCCAGGAACCAGGACAGGAAGTACGGGTCGAGCAGGGTGATCCCCCTCTCGCCGTCCTGGCCGAAGTGGTCGCGGAAGAGGGAGTAGGCCGTCTCGAAGACGACGTACGGCACGGCGACACCGGTGATCAGCCGCTTCAACCGGTCCCGGCGCATGTCGAAACTGCGCGAGAAGTAGCCGGAGATGATGACGAACGCCGGCATGTGGAAGGTGTACACGAATATGTACAGCGACCGCAGGATGCGGTTGTCCGCGTACAGCGCCTCCCACGAGTGCCCCATCGCCACCAGCACGATCGCCAGGTACTTGGCGTTGTCGAAGAACGAGTCGCGCCGCTTCGCGGATCTCTCCGGCACCGGCTGGGCAGCCGGGGGCGCCGGCTCGCGGGTCTGACCGGGGGACGGGGAGGCGTCGAACATCTCAGGCACCCTAGCCTCGCGTGTGTGAGTCCGTAAAACCATCGAGGTCATTCACGTTTATCGGCTTCGGGTACCCGGTAAATCGCACAACTTGCCTGCGGGGCCACGGTGATGACGGGCACAATAGGGCCGTTTCTTTGCCCCTCGATGTCCCGATTCATCCATCCTAATTGGGTCATGTCGACCGGCCCCGGCTCAATTCGAATTACCCGCCCCGACGGCCTGCACGGCGATGTGTGGGTATGGAAATGATGTTGGGCAATTACCGTCCCCATCACCCCTGGTCGGGAGGGTAATTGGCGCGCGGCGCATGCCCCGCGCCGGAACGGCCGGCCGACGATGTGTCACTGGCCGCATACAGAGGGCTGGTTGGTGGCACGATGGTTCTGGCGGAGGTGTGCTGCACGGTGCCTCCAGGCCGGGAGAGCGAACCGACCGAGGGTGTGATCAGTTGTGGCCATTTCACTGTCCGTGGTGCTGCTGTTGGCGATCATCCTGGTGGTGTTGATGCGAGGAGGGAACATCAAGGCCGGCCCGGCCATCGTGGCCATCCTCTTCGGCTTCTTCCTCGCCTCCACCGGGATGGCGCCCTCCATCAGCCGCTTCCTCAACTCGATAGCGGAGATGGTCAACTCCATCAGCTTCTGAGGCCGCGCGAACGACTCAGGGGCCCGGCGCCGCCGTGACGGCAGCCGGGCCCCTGAGTCGTGTGGAGCGGGCGACGGGAATCGAACCCGCGTAGCTAGTTTGGAAGA
>NZ_WWKH01000176.1:0-3495 GCF_009865595.1 Streptomyces sp. SID1328
AGCCCGGCCCGGTGTCGAAGGCCGTCCCGTCCGGCGCGGTGAGGTTGGCGATGCCGCCGATGTTCAGTGCGACCGGTGTCCCCGGCCTGCCCCGCAGCCACAGCAGATCCACGAGGCTGACCAGCGGCGCGCCCTGACCGCCCGCGGCCACGTCACGGGGCCGGAAGTCGGCGACCACGGGCAGCCCGGTCGCCTCGGCGATCCAGGCGGGCTGCCCGAGCTGCAGGGTGCCGTGCACCCGGTCACCGTCCACCCAGTGGTAGACCGTCTGCCCGTGCGAGGCGAGCAACTCCGCCGCGCCACCGCACAGTTCGGCGTCGGCCCGAGCGGCCGCCGCCGCGAACGCCTGACCGATCCGGGTGTCCAGGCGGCACACGTCCGCCAGCGGAACCGCCGCCGGGGGCAGCGCACCGGCGAGCAGTTCCCGCAGGCCGGGATCGTACGGCTCGCTCACCATTCCGAGCGGCTTCAGGTGGAGCGTCTCCCCCTCGAGGCGTAGCTCGGCCGCCGCCGCGTCAATGCCGTCGTACGACGTTCCCGACATCAGGCCGATCACCAGCATCCGCCCCACCCGCCTTTCCCGCAGTGCCGTTGAACGCGGTCTTCCTGAAGAGGGCGAGCATGCTCACCACGCAGGCCGCCGCCGCGTAGTAGGCGGGTACGTCTACGTTCCCGGTCCGCTTCACCGCTTCCGTGATGATGAGGCCGGCGCAGCCCGAGAACACGGCATTGGACAGGGCGTAGGCGAGTCCGAGCCCCGTGCAGCGCACCCGCGTCGGGAACATCTCGGCGAGCAGGGCGGGGCCCGGTCCGGCCATCAGGCCCACGATCGCACCGGCCAGCAGCACGGCCAGCCCCTTGAGCGGGGTCGAAGTGCTCTGGTTCTGCAGGAGGTCGAGCAGGGGCACCGCCAGCACCGCGACCAGGCCGGCCCCCGTCAGCATCACCGGCCGGCGTCCGATCCGGTCGCTCAGCAGGCCGGCCGGGATGATCGTGGCGGCGAAGCCGAGGTTGGCCAGCACGGTCGCGGTGAGCGCCTCGCGGAAGGTCGCGTGCAGGGCCGTCTGGAGATACGAGGGCAGCACGACGAGGAAGGCGTACCCGGCTGCCGCCCAGCCCATCACCCGCCCGGCGCCCAGCGCGACGGCCCACGCCACGTCCCGCGCGGGCAGGGACTCGGCGGGCTCCTGTTCCCGGAAGGTCGGCGTCTCGTCCAGCCGCAACCGCAGCCAGAGCGCGCCCAGCCCCATGGGCAGCGCCAGCAGGAACGGCAACCGCCAGCCCCACGCGCTCAGTTGGGCCTCGCTCAGCAAGCTCGCCAGCACCGCCGCGACCCCCGCCCCGCCCAGCAGCCCGAGCGCCACGGTGAACGACTGCCACGCCCCGTACAGCCCCCGCCTGCCCGGCGGCGCGAACTCGGTCATCACCGCGACCGCACCCCCGAACTCCCCTCCCGCGGATAGCCCTTGGAGGACACGGAGCAGGGTCAGCAGCCAGGGTGCCAGGACGCCGACCGTGGCGTAGGTGGGCAGCGCGCCGATCAGTGCCGTCGTCACCGTCATCAGCGAGATCACCAGGATCAGCACCGGCCGCCGCCCGATCCGGTCCCCGAGCCGGCCGAACAGGGCCGCGCCGACCGGGCGGAAGAAGAACGCCAGCGCGAAGGAGGCGTACGTCTTGACCAGGCCCTCGACCGTGCCGCCGCCGGCCGGGGTGAAGAAGCGCTCCGCGATCACCGTGGCGAAGTAGCCGTAGACCCCGAACTCGTACCACTCGATGAAGTTGCCCACCGACCCGGCGACCAGCGCTCGAACGGAGGGCCTGCGGCCGGCGCCCGTCCGCTCCTCGTGCTCCGTCTCCATGGCCACGCCCTCGTCCGTCGTCACACCCTCGCGCCCGGCACCCGCCCCGCCCGCACCACCGGCCACCCGTCAGGGCAATGGATGCCCGGCCGGGCCCGCGCCTACCCGCAGTCCCTGTCGAGCTGGTGGCGACGGAGCCGGCCGAGTCAGCGCACGACCACCGTGTACTCTCCCGCCGCCACCAGCTCCCCCACCACCGGCGCCCCCGGCACCTCCCCGGCCACGAGCAGCCCGCCCGAGGTCTGCGCGTCGGCGAGGAGGAGCCGGGTCAGCTCGTCGGTGTCTCCGAAGTCCGTGTACGGCGCGACCCAGTCGAGGTTCCGCCGCGTTCCACCGCTGACGTACCCCTTCCGCGCCGCCTCCTGCGCACCGTCGAGGTACGGGACGGCGGCCGCGTCGATGACCGCGCTCACGCCCGAGGCACGGGCCAGCTTGTAGAGGTGGCCCAGCAGGCCGAAGCCGGTGACGTCGGTGGCGCAGACCGCGCCCGCCGCGAGCGCGGCCTGCGCAGCGTCCCGGTTCAGCGCGACCATGGTCTCGACCGCCTGTGGGAAGACCTCGCCGGTCGTCTTGTGCCGGTTGTTGAGCACGCCGAGGCCGAGCGGCTTGGTCAGGGACAGCGGCACCCCCGGCCGTCCGGCGTCGTTGCGCAGCAGGCGCTCCGGGTCGACGGTGCCGGTGACGGCCATGCCGTACTTGGGTTCCGGGTCGTCCACGCTGTGCCCGCCCGCCACCGCGCAGCCCGCCCGGGCGGCGACGTCCATGCCGCCGCGCAGCACCTCACGGGCGAGGCCGAAGGGCAGCACGTCACGCGGCCAGCACAGCAGGTTGACGGCGACGAGGGGCGTGCCGCCCATGGCGTAGACGTCGGAGAGGGCGTTGGCGGCGGCGATCCGGCCCCAGTCGTACGGGTCGTCGACCACGGGCGTGAAGAAGTCGGCGGTGGCGACGGCGGCGGGCAGACCGGGGCCACCGGGCAGCCGGACGACCGCCGCGTCGTCGCCGTGGTCGAGGCCGACGAGCAGCTCTCCGGGGGCGTTGGCCAACGCTCCCGGACGGACGAGCCCGGCGACCATCTCCTCCAGCTCGCCGGGCGGGATCTTGCAGGCGCAGCCGCCGCCGTGTGCGTACTGCGTGAGGCGCGGGGCCTCGGGTCCGTGCGCCGGTCCGGCATCGGTCCGCGTGTCCGTCATGGCTGAATCAGTCCTCGTGGGAAGGGGTGGATGCCGTGTGGCGCGTTGACTGTGGTGGGGAGGCGACGGTTGCATGGCCGTACGGCCGCCGCATTGTCGGGACGGCCGGCGGGGAGGCGTAAGGGTGCCTGGTGGCCCTCCCGGTCTTCAAAACCGAGGTGTCCGAGCAGCTCGGGCAGGTGGGTTCGATTCCCATCCGTCTCCGCCAACTCCTCTCGTCCGTCACCGTGGCTCCCGGCACCGGCGCAGCGTGCCGTCGAGTCGCTCGGTGCGGCCGTGCCGGTCGAGGTACTCCAGCAACGGGACGGCCACCCGGCGGGTGGTGTCCAGCGCGCGGCGGGCCTGGCTGGTGGTGAAGGGCTGCTCCAGTTCCGCGAGGACGGCGGCGGCCTCGGCGTCCGCGCCGGGCAGCAGCACGATGTGCCGGTCGATCCGCAGCA
>NZ_WWKH01000177.1:0-2821 GCF_009865595.1 Streptomyces sp. SID1328
CCGCCACCCGCAGCGGCCGTGAGGGCGGGTACGTCATCGGCGAGCTGGTCGCGGGGGAGTACACCCTCGCCGCCAGCGCCCCCGCCTTCCGCCCGGCCGCCCTCCCGGTCACCGTCCAGGCGTCCCGCGAGACCCGGCAGGACGTCGAACTCGCCGGCGGGGCCGTGCTGAAGGGCACCGTCCGGGCCGGGGGAGGGCGCGCCGTGGAGGACGCGCGGGTGACCCTGCTCGACGCGGCCGGGAACGTGGTCGACACCCTCACCACGGGCGCCGACGGCACCTTCCGCTTCGTCGACCTCTCCTCCGGCGAGTACACCGTCATCGCCGCCGGCTACCCGCCGGTCGCCACGGTCCTCCAGGTCGCGGGCGGCGGCCGCACCGAGCGTGACCTGCAACTGGGGCACGAGGACTGAGGGTTACGGGCCCTCTCGAACCAACGGGGATCTCCGGTACGGAATTCGCGGTTTGCCACACATGGCGACGTGACTCCCCCGTACCGTAGTGCCGGGCGGCATTGATCGTTCGCGTACAGCCGTGGGGAGAGAGGGCCTGGGCCATGGACCGTGGCAGCGAGCGGGACGCGTCTCCCGGCCGCGGTGCGGAGAACACCGCGGCGGGCCGGATTCCGCTGGCCGTGGTGATAGTCGACCGCGCGGGCCTGGTGTCCCACTGGAGCAGCGGGGCCGGGCGGATGTTCGGCCCGGGCCGGGAGACGGCCGTCGGACAGCCCGTCGCGGATCTGCTGCCCGTCTCCGGGGCCCTGCCGGACGACCTCCGGGACGACACACCGGACGACGGAGACGGCCCCGACCTGGAGACCTCCCTCGGCGCCCACAGCGGCTACCCCACCGCGGGCCGTGCCCGGCTCACGCCGCCCGGCCGCGGGGACGACGAGCGGATCGACGTGCTGTGGTGGGCCTATCCGCTGGTCGGGCCGGGCCCCTCCCGGCTGCTGGTGCTCGCCGCCGACGCCACCCGGCTGCGCGAGGCACGCGGCCACCTGGACGAGAGCACCGAACGCATCGCCCCCGGCTTCGCCCGCCACACCGAACTGCCCACCGCCGCCGACCTGGAGCGCAGGCTCCCCGAGATCCTGCCCAACATGGGCCCCGGACTCAGCGCCCGCATCGTCTCCCAGATCCTCGAACTCGGCTATCCGGTACTGGAGTTCAGCCAGTACGAGCGGGTCCCCGTCACCCCGTACTGGGGTGTGCCCCGGCGCCCCGGCCGCTTCGACAGCGTTGTCCCGCACCCCCGCAGCGAGCCGCTGATCCCGGCCGACGCCCTGGCCGACCTGGAGTACGCGGCCGTACGGGAGCGGCTGGAGTTCCTCAACGAGGTCAGCTCCGCCATCGGCACCTCCCTCGACCTCGGGGAGACGATCCGCGAGGTCACCAGCGCGGCCGTGCCCCGGTTCGCGGACTTCGCGGGCACCCATCTGCGCTCCGCCGTCCTCGCGGGCGAGGGCTTCCCCGACGGGCCGCCCGACGCCAGCACGCTGATGCACCGGGTCTGGGTCGAGCACAACGACGAACCCGGCCGCTGGGACGACACCGTGCCGGTCGGCGAGGCGTTCGCCTTCCCCGAGCACACGCCGTTCTACCAGTGCATGGTCACCGGCGAACCCGTCCTCATCCCGAGGATCAGCGACGAACTGGGCAACCGGATCTCCGGCGAGTTCGAGAAGCGGGACCTCAGGCCGCTCATCAACGGCCGCTCCCTGCTGATCGTCCCGCTCAAGGCCCGCAACGTGGTGCTCGGCTTCATGGTGCTGCTGCGGCGCGCCGACCGGCTGCCCTTCGACGGCATGGACCGCACCACCGGCGCCGAACTCGCCGCCCGCGCCGGGCTGGTGCTCGACAACGCGCGCATGTACACGTACCAGGAGAACGTCGCCGAGACCCTCCAGGACAGCATGCTGCCGCAGGTCACCCCGCGCATGGCCGGGTGCGACGTGGCGACCCGGTATCTGCCCGGCACGCTGCTCGGACGGATCGGCGGCGACTGGTTCGACACGGTGAAACTCCCCGGCTCGCGCACCGCGCTGGTCGTCGGTGACGTGATGGGCCACGGGCTCAACTCGGCCGCGATGATGGGCCAGTTGCGCACCGCCGTCCAGACCATGGCCGCACTGGAGACCCCGCCCGCCCAACTGCTGCGCAACCTGGACGACTTGGCCCGCAGGCTGGGTGAGAACTACCTCGCCACCTGTCTCTACGCCGTCTACGACCCGATCCGCGGCGAGCTGGAGATCGCCAACGCCGGGCACATCCCGCCCGTGCTGGTCCGGGCGGCGGACGGCGGCAGCGAACTGCTCGAACTGCCCACCGGCGCGCCCATCGGCGTCGGCGGGGTGCCCTTCGAGGCCACCACGGTACGGGTCGCGCCCGGCGACCGGCTGGTGCTGTGCACGGACGGCCTGGTCGAGGTGCGCGGCTCCGACATCGGGGAGGGGATGGCCGCGCTCTGCGAGTCCGCCGCGCACCCGGCCGCCTCGATGGACGCCGCCTGCGACACCATCATCCGCGCCCTCAACACCCGTGGCGGCCGCAAGGACGACGTGGCCCTGCTGATGGCCCGGCTCAACGGCATCCCCGACGACCACGTGGCCCAGTGGCACCTGGAGTCCGACCCGCGGGAGGTCTCCCGCGCCCGGCACCTGGTCCGCGAGCGCCTGCTGCAGTGGGGGCTGCCGCAGGCGGTGGACACCGCGCTGCTGCTGGTCAGCGAGGTCGTCACCAACGCGGTACGGCACGGTGGGGGAGGCCCGGTCGGGCTGCGCGTGGTGCGCGCCGGGGACCTGCTGTTCGAGGTCACGGAC
>NZ_WWKH01000178.1:0-3315 GCF_009865595.1 Streptomyces sp. SID1328
CAACGCCTCCCCGGAGCCGGTCAAGAAGGGCAAGACCATCACGGTCACCGGCGCCCTGACCCGCGCGAGCTGGGACTACAACAAGTACTACGGCTACGGGGCGCAGTCGGTGAAGCTCCAGTTCGTCAAGAAGGGCTCCACCACCTGGAGCACCCTCAAGACCGTCACGACGGACGCCAACGGCAATCTGAAGACCACCGTCACCGCCTCGGTCGACGGCGCCTTCCGCTACGTCTACGCGGGCGTCTCCACCACGGCCGCCGTCACCTCCGGCGGCGACGCGGTCGACGTGCAGTAACCCTCACACCGGGAAGCGGCGGCCGACCCATCTCCACACGAGTTCCAGGGCGGCCGCCGCCAGCACCGCCACTCCGACCGCCGTCCACGGCATGACGTTGCCGACCAGGCGCAGGGCGAAGAAGTCCTGGAGCCAGGGGACGGTCAGGACGAAGAGGAAGGCGACGCCCATCGCGGCCACCAGGGCCAGCCGCCACCAGGTGTAGGGGCGGGCGATGATGGCGAGGACCCACATCGATATCAGGAACAGGGTCAGGGTGGCCGCGCTGGTCTCGGCGGACAGCGCGCCCACGCCCGTGTAGTGGTGCCGGGCCAGCAGGTACGTCACGAAGGTCGCCACCCCGGCCAGCAGGCCGCCCGGTATCGAGTACCGCATCACCCGGCGCACGAAGTGCGGCCGCGCCCGCTCCTTGTTCGGGGCCAGCGCCAGGAAGAACGCCGGGACGCCGATGGTGAGCGTGGACAGCAGCGTCAGATGCCGGGGCAGGAACGGGTACTCCACCTGCCAGCACACCACCAGCAGCGCCAGCAGCACCGAATACACCGTCTTCACCAGGAACAGCGTCGCCACCCGCGTGATGTTGCCGATCACCCGGCGGCCCTCCGCGACCACCGAGGGCAGCGTGGCGAAGCTGTTGTTCAGCAGCACGATCTGCGCCACCGCGCGCGTGGCCTCCGAGCCCGAGCCCATCGAGACGCCGATGTCGGCGTCCTTCAGGGCCAGTATGTCGTTCACCCCGTCGCCGGTCATCGCCACGGTGCGGCCCTCGGACTGGAGCGCGCCGACCATCTCCCGCTTCTGCTGCGGGGTGACCCGTCCGAACACCGTGGCCCGGTCCACCGCCTTGGCCAGGTCGGCCGGGTCGGCGGGCAGCCGCCGCGCGTCCACCGCCTTGCCGGACAGCCCCAGTTTGTGCGCGACCGCGCCGACCGACACCGCGTTGTCCCCGGAGATCACCTTGGCCTGGACGTCCTGGTCGGCGAAGTACCGCAGGGTCTCCGCCGCGTCCGGGCGCAGCCGTTGCTCCAGCACCACCAGGGCCACGGGCCGGGCCCCGCGCGCCGGGTCGGGACCGTCCAGGTCACCGGCGGCGCGGGCCAGCAGCAGCACCCGCAGCCCCTGTTCGTTCAGCCGGCCGGTCTCCGCCAGCGCGGGGTCGTCGGGGGCCAGCAGCACATCCGGCGCGCCCAGCAGCCACCCGGCGATCCTGCCGTCGCCCTCCTCGAACGCGGCCCCGCTGTACTTGCGGGCCGAGGAGAACGGCAGCGTGCTCACCGGGCGCCGCTCGTCCCCGTGGCCGTCCGGATAGGCGTCGATGATGGCCTGGAGCGAGGCGTTGGGACGCGGATCGGACGCCCCGAGCGCGGCCAGCACCTCCCGCACCCGGCCCTCGTCCGCCCCGTTCAGTGGTTTCAGACCGGTCACGTCCATGCCGCCCTCGGTGAGCGTGCCGGTCTTGTCCAGGCAGACGGTGTCCACGCGGGCCAGGCCCTCGATCGCGGGCAGCTCCTGCACCAGGCACTGCTTGCGCCCCAGCCGGATCACCCCGATGGCGAAGGCCACCGAGGTCAGCAGCACCAGCCCCTCCGGGACCATCGGGATGATCCCGCCGATGGTCCGGGCCACCGAGCCCCTGAAGTCGTTGCTCTTCACCACGAGCTGGGTGACGACCAGGCCGAGTGCGGCCGGGACCATCATCCAGGTCACGTACTTCAGGATCGTGGAGATCCCGGAGCGCAGCTCGGAGTGGACCAGCGTGAACCGGGACGCCTCCTCGGCCAGTTGGGCCGCGTACGCCTCCCGGCCCACCCTGGTCGCCTGGAAGGCCCCGCCGCCCGCGACCACGAAGCTGCCCGACATCACCTGCTCGCCGGGGTGCTTGACCACCGGGTCGGCCTCGCCGGTCAGCAGGGACTCGTCCACCTCCAGACCGTCGGCCTCGGCGCACACCCCGTCCACCACGATCTTGTCGCCGGGCCCGATCTCCACCAGGTCGTCCAGCACGATCCGGCTGGTCGGCACCCGCACCGCTCTGCCGTCCCGGCGCACGGTCGGCCGGGCCTCCCCGATCACCGCGAGCGAGTCCAGTGTCTTCTTCGCCCGCCACTCCTGCACGATCCCGATCCCGGTGTTGGCGAGGATCACGAACCCGAACAGGCTGTCCTGGATCGGCGCGACGAACAGCGTCACCACCCACAGCACACCGATGATCGCGTTGAACCGGGTGAACACGTTCGCCCGCACGATCTCGCCCAGCGAGCGGCTGCTGCGCACCGGGACGTCGTTGACCTCCCCCCGTGCCACCCGCTCCGCGACCTGTGCGCGGGTCAGGCCCGCCGGCCCCGTGGTGGGCGGCGCGACCGGGTGCACGGGGTCCAGTCCGGCACCCGCGTCGATATGCGTCATGCATCCGACGTTACGTGCGGATTCCCCGCTCCACCTGCCGGGCGGCCCGATCTCCGGGTAACGCCAGGGGCGCCCCCGACACGTCTCGGGGGCGCCCCTGACCAAGCGCCGGAGCAGGCCCCGGATCAGCCCAGCGCGGGCGGCCCCGCGTCGGCCCCGGTGCCCCACGAAGAGGGCGTCGACCCGACCGTGAAGGACAGCGAACGGTGCGTCCGCAGCGCCTCGGTGGTCAGATACGTCCGCCCGTACGCGGCGCCGTCCAGCCGCGCCGACTGCACGTACCGGGTGTCCGCCGAGGTGCCCGGCGCGGTGATGGTGAGCGCGCCGTGCGGGTAGTACCGGCGGTCCAGCGTCAGGTCGACCCGGTCGAACACCGGGGTGGACAGGCCCCAGGTGTCGTAGCCGGGCTGGACCGGGAAGACGCCGATGGACGACAGGACGTTCCAGGCGGACATCGTGCCCAGGTCGTCGTTGCCGGTCATCCCGGTCGGCCCGTCCGTGAACAGGGTCAGCGCCGCGTGCACCACGTCCGTCGTCTTCCACGGCTGCCCGGTGGACAGGTAGGTGTAGGGCGCGATCAGGTCGGGCTCGTTCTGCGGGTTGTACTTGTC
>NZ_WWKH01000179.1:0-4256 GCF_009865595.1 Streptomyces sp. SID1328
CGCGTCCGCCCTCGCGCCGGACGGCCCGGCAGAAGTCGCTGCCCGCGCCCCTGGGCAGGCCGAGGGTCATCCAGCCGCCGAAGCCGCCCCCTCCAAGCCCCGCAAACGCCGCCGGGGCAGCGCCCGTTTCGCCGGGCTGGACGAGGAGGCTCCGGCGTCGCTGGTCCTCCCCGGCACCCCGCAGGCCACCCCCGACCTCCGGGGGGCCCGCTTCGCGGGAGCCGAGGCCGAGACCGAGGCCGGCGGGCAGGGGACGGCCGTCCCCGTACCCCACCCCGACGACCACCGCGCCGTAGCCCAGGCCGTGGCGCACCTCGCCGTCCTCCGCGCCGCAGGCCGCAGCGGTGAGGCGTACACGCTCCTGGCGGAAGCCGCCCGCTGGCCCGCCGTACGCCTCCCCCTCCTCGCCGACGCCCTCACCCATGCCGACTGGACCACCCTCCGCTGGGAGGCAGCCGCCCTGCCACCGGACCAATTGGTCACCGCGGCAGAGGTGTTGACGGCAGCCGGCCACCCCGGAGAAGCCCACCGCCTCCTGCGCGAAGGCGCCGCCCGCCCACCGGAGGAAACCGGCGCCGCCGTGGCGCGACTCCAAGAAGAAGGCCGTACCCGCGACGCCCGCACCCTCCTCGACGCCTCCCTCCGCACCCGCACCCCCGAGGACGCGGCCCGCCTCGCCGCCCCGGACCCCGACCGCCTCACCCCCCTCCTCCTGGAGGCCGCCCGGCACGTCTCCGAGGACCACCACCGGGCCCTCCTCCACGCACTCCGCGCCGCCGGGATCACGCCCTGACCGGCACCCCGCTCACCCGCAGGGGTGCGAAACGGGACCGAATCAGCGGGTTGGCGACGATGGTCTTGGCAAGGGCGTCCAAGAGGCTTACTTTCGTCCCTCTACGGCCCGTTTCTACGGGCGTAGAGGCTCGGACGCCGCGTCGAAGGAGCAGCTCATGGCCAACGTCGTACGTGCCGCACTGGTTCAGGCCACCTGGACCGGCGACACCGAGTCCATGATCGAGAAGCACGAGGAGTACGCCCGCGAGGCCGCGCGGCAGGGCGCGAAGATCATCGGGTTCCAGGAAGTCTTCAACGCCCCCTACTTCTGCCAGGTGCAGGAGCCGGAGCACTACCGCTGGGCGGAACCGGTACCGGACGGCCCGACCGTGACCCGGATGCGGGAGCTGGCCCGCGAGACCGGCATGGTGATCGTCGTCCCGGTCTTCGAGGTCGACGGCTCCGGGTTCTACTACAACACCGCCGCCGTGATCGACGCGGACGGCGGCTACCTGGGCAAGTACCGCAAGCACCACATCCCGCAGGTCAAGGGTTTCTGGGAGAAGTACTACTTCAAACCCGGCAACCTCGGCTGGCCCGTCTTCGACACGGCGGTCGGCAAGGTCGGCGTCTACATCTGCTACGACCGCCACTTCCCCGAGGGCTGGCGTCAACTGGGACTCAACGGGGCCCAGCTGGTCTACAACCCGTCCGCCACCCACCGCGGACTCTCCGCCCACCTCTGGCAGCTGGAGCAGCCCGCCGCGGCCGTCGCCAACGAGTACTTCGTCGCCGCCATCAACCGGGTCGGCCAGGAGGAGTACGGCGACAACGACTTCTACGGCACGTCGTACTTCGTCGACCCGCGCGGCCAGTTCGTCGGCGAGGTCGGGGACGACAAGACCGAGGAACTCCTCGTCCGCGACCTGGACTTCGACCTCATCGACGAGGTCCGGCAGCAGTGGGCGTTCTACCGCGACCGCCGCCCCGACGCCTACGAGGGGCTGGTGAACCCGTGAACGACCTGTACGCCCGCCACCGGGGCGTCATGCCCGACTGGCTCGCGCTCTACTACGATGACCCGCTGGAGATCACCCACGGCGAGGGCCGGTACGTCTGGGACTCCCAGGGCAATCGCTACCTGGACTTCTTCGGCGGCATCCTGACCACCATGACCGCGCACGCGCTGCCCGAGGTCACGAAGGCGGTGACCGAGCAGGCCGGGCGGATCATCCACTCCTCGACCCTCTACCTCAACCGCCCGATGGTCGAACTGGCCGAGCGCGTCGCCATGGTGAGCGGCATCCCGGACGCGCGGGTCTTCTTCACCACCTCCGGCACCGAGGCCAACGACACGGCCATGCTGCTGGCCACCACCTACCGCCAGGGCAACACGGTCGTGGCGATGCGCAACAGCTACCACGGCCGGTCCTTCGGCGCGGTCGGCATCACCGGCAACCGCACCTGGTCCCCGACCTCCCTCTCCCCGCTCCAGACCCTGTACGTGCACGGAGGTGTCCGCACCCGCGGCCCGTACGCCGACCTGGACGACCGCGCCTTCATCGACGCCTGCGTGGCCGACCTGCGCGACCTCCTGGGCCAGACCCGGCCCCCGGCCGCGCTGATCGCCGAACCCATCCAGGGCGTCGGCGGCTTCACCTCCCCGCCGGACGGTCTGTACGCGGCGTTCCGCGAAGTCCTCGACGAGCACGGCATCCTGTGGATCTCCGACGAGGTCCAGACCGGCTGGGGCCGCACCGGCGAGCACTTCTGGGGCTGGCAGGCGCACGACCAGAGCGGGCCGCCGGACATCGTCACCTTCGCCAAGGGGATCGGCAACGGCATGTCCATCGGCGGGGTGATCGCGCGCGCCGAGATCATGAACTGCATCGACGCCAACAGCATCTCCACCTTCGGCGGCACCCAGATCACCATGGCCGCCGGGCTCGCCAACCTCGGTTACCACCTCGAGCACGACCTCCAGGGCAACGCCCGCCGGGTCGGCGGCCTGCTCATCGAACTGCTGCGCGGGGTCACCGCCGGGCTGCCCGGCGTGCGCGAGGTGCGCGGCCGGGGGCTGATGATCGGCATCGAGCTGGTGAAGCCGGGCACCGACGAGGCCGACCCGGCCGCGGCCGCCACCGTCCTGGAGACGGCCCGCAGGAACGGCCTGCTCATCGGCAAGGGCGGCGGCCACGACACCAGCGCCCTGCGCATCGCCCCGCCGCTGACGCTCACCGTCGCGGAGGCCGAGGAAGGCGCGGCGATCCTCGAGAACGCGCTGAGGAGCACGTACTAGAGACGGGGTACAGCCGATGACCATGACCTCGGATTCCCGGCACACGTCCTGGCGGCCGCAGGAACCGGCCCTGTCCGTCCGGCAGGTGCTCACGCTGGAGCGGGTGCTCGCCGGGGAGCCCGAGGTGGTGGCCGGGGCCGGCGGGCTCGACCGGGCGGTGCGCTGGGTGCACGTGGCCGAGGCCGCCGACGTGGGCGTGATGCTCACCGGCGGCGAGATGGTGCTCACCACCGGAGTGCTGCTCGCCGGGGACGAGGCCAAGCAGGCCGCGTACGTCCAGTCGCTGCACCGGGCGGAGGCCGCCGCCGTCGTCCTCGGGCTCGGCCGCGCCTTCCCCACGCCGCCCGAGGTGATGCGCCGGGCGGCCGAGCGGTGCGGACTGCCGCTGGTCGTGCTGCACCGGCCCTTCCCCTTCGCCGAACTCACCGAAGAGGTCCAGTCCCGGCTGGTCCGGGCCAAGTTCGCCGCCGTCAGCCTCTCCGAGGCCGTCCGGACGAGCCTCACCGCGCTGATCACCTCCGGTGCCCCGCTGCAACGGCTGCTGGACGAGGTCGCGCAGCACTCCGGCTGTCCGGTCGTCCTCACCAACCTCGCGCACCGGGTCCTCGCCACGGCGGGGGAGCGGCCTGCGGTGGACGACGTGCTGCGCGACTGGGAGCGCATCGCCCGGCAGGCATGGGGGCACCACCCAGGCCTTTCAGGCACGGGGGGAGGCAGCGAGGGCGACGGCTGGGTCCGCGCCGAGCTGGGCGGACGCGGGGAGCGTTGGGGCAGGCTGCTGCTGTGCGGCTACCGGGGCGACTCGGCCAGCGGGCGCCTGCTCGCGGACCGGGCCGCCGAGGCACTGGTGCTGCACCGGATGCTCGGCGGCGCCTCGGGCCGCACCTGGGAGGAGCAGTCCGCGCACGGCCTGCTGACCGACCTCGCCTCCGGGACCGTACCCGCCCGCCACCTGCTGCCCAGGGCGCGGGCGGCCGGTCTCCCCGTCAACCGGCGGACGTTCGTGCCGCTCGTGGTGCCCGGTGCCGAGCCCGGGCGGCTCGACCGGGTGCTGCGCACGCTGGGCCTGACCGGACTCGTCGCGGAGCTGGCCGACGGGGCGACCGCCGTCCTGCTCAGCCTCGCCCGCGACCAGGACGCCGAGGCGCTCACCAGTCGTCTCGCCGCCCGGCTGCGCACCCCC
>NZ_WWKH01000180.1:0-21840 GCF_009865595.1 Streptomyces sp. SID1328
GGCCCGGCATCTGGCGCCCGGTGGCCGCTTCGTCATCGAGCTGGGGGTGCCTCCGCTGCGGCTGCTGCCGCCCACACAGGTGGCGGTGCCGTTCGACGTGTCGGCGCACCATATCGGCTTCGACACCTTCGACCTGGTGGAACAGATCCTCGTCTCGCACCACCTCACACAGGACGGCGAGGACGGCCGGTACCGCCGTTCCGCCTCCCGCCACCGCTATGCCTGGCCGGCGGAGCTGGACCTGATGGCCCGCATCGCCGGGCTGGACCTGGAGCGGCGGGTGGCGGACTGGACCGGCACCCCGTTCACGGACACCTCGACCAACCACATCTCGGTCTGGCGGAAGCCGCTCTGAGCGGGTCACCGGTACTTCCCCGCCATGGTCCACACCTGATAGACGCAGGAGGCATGACACAACTCTCCCGCGCCGCACGCGGTGTCATCACCGCCGTAGCCGCCCTGCTGACCGTCACCGCCGCCTCCGCCACGGCCCGCGCCACGCCGGAACCGAAGGCGCCGAAGGACTTCGTGGCGCTGAGCACGGTGGACCCGACGATCATCCAGGAGATGCGCTACTTCACCCCGCACAACTTCGTCGGCGAGCGCATCGACGGCTACCGCCAGCCGATCTGCGTCCTCACCCGCCCCGCCGCCGAGGCACTGCACCAGGCGCAGCGCCAACTCCTGCGCAACGGCTACAGCTTGAAGGTGTACGACTGTTACCGGCCGCAGCGTGCCGTCGACCACTTCGTGCGCTGGGCCGAGGACCTGGGCGACGAGGCCATGAAGGCCGAGTTCTATCCGGATGTCGACAAGACCCGGCTCTTCGCCGACGGCTACATCGCGGAGAAGTCGGGCCACAGCCGGGGCTCGACCATGGACCTGACGATCGTCCGGCTCCCGGCGCGGCCGACCCGGCCTTACACCCCCGGCCAGCCCCTCGTCCCCTGCTTCGCCCCCAAGCAACAGCGCTTCCCCGACAACTCCCTCGACATGGGTACCGGCTTCGACTGCTTCGACCCGCTCGCCCACACCCTGGACCCGCGTATCCAGGGCCAACAGCGGGCCAACCGGATGCTGTTGAAGAACACCCTGGAGAAGCTCGGCTTCGTGAACCTGGCCGAGGAGTGGTGGCACTACACGTACAAGCCGGAGCCGTACCCCAACACGTACTTCGACTTCCCGGTGGCCTGGAAGTCGCTGTCGGCCAAGCGCTGACTCACTTGCGATCGCCCGGAACGGGCCGGCCGAGCCCCGGAGGGCGGCCCGTTTCGCGGCGGCGGACAATGGGCTCCACGGGGAAACTCCAGCGAAGGGGAAGCGTGACCGAGACCAGCAGCACCCCATCCACCGCCGGTGACGCGCAAGAGGCGCCGCGCGGCCGGCTGCAACGCCTTATGCGCTACCTCCCCCTGGTCGCCCCCGTCCTGCTGTGGGCCGTGCCGTGCGGGGTCCTCCTGTACACCGGCCAGCACTGGCCGCTCCCGGTGACCCTGACCGGCACCGGGCTGTTCGTCCTCGGCCTGATCGGCATGCCGCTGGCGATGGCGCGCGGTCATGGCAGGCGCCAGCAGGACTGGGCGGCGATCGTCGGAGACACCCTGCTGGGCAGCATGTGGGTGCTGTTCACCTGGTCCGTCCTGCTCGGCGTCCTGCTGCGGCTCGCCCTGACCGTGGCCGGGGTGGGCGACGGACAGGACCGGGCGCGCATCGTCACCTGGGCCGTCCTCGGGGTGACCGCCGTGCTGCTCGGCTGGGGGTACGCCGAGGCCCGGCGTGTGCCGCGTGTACGCCGAGTGGACGTGGAACTCCCGCGCCTGGGAGCCGGATTGGACGGCACCCGAGTGGTCCTGATCACCGACACCCACTACGGCCCGCTCGACCGCGCCCGCTGGTCGGAACGGGTCTGCGAGAGGGTGAACACCCTGGAGGCCGACCTGGTCTGCCACACCGGCGACATCGCGGACGGCACGGCCGAACGCCGCCGCGCCCAGGCGGCTCCGCTGGGCACCGTCGAGGCGACGCGGGGCCGCGTCTACGTCACCGGCAACCACGAGTACTACAGCGAGGCCCAGGGCTGGGTCGACCTGATGGACGAGCTGGGCTGGGAGCCGCTGCGCAACCGCCATGTGCTGCTGGAACGCGGGGGCGACACCCTCGTGGTGGCGGGCGTGGACGACGTCACCGCCGAGTCCTCCGGCCTGGCGGGCCACGGCGCGGACCTCGCCGAAGCCCTGGACGGCGCCGACCCCGGCCTCCCCGTCCTGCTCCTCGCCCACCAGCCCAAGTTCATCGACCGCGCGGCGGCCCACGGCGTCGACCTCCAGCTCTCCGGCCACACCCACGGCGGCCAGATCTGGCCCTTCCACTACCTGGTCCGCCTCGACCAGCCCGCCCTCGCCGGCCTCACCCACCACGGCGCCCGCACCCGCCTCTACACGAGCCGTGGCACGGGCTTCTGGGGCCCGCCGTTCCGCGTCTTCGCCCCGAGCGAGATCACGCTGCTCGTCCTCCGCTCGGCGTCGTAGGGCGGTGAGCGGTGTGGGTCGGCCCGTCAGCCCGTCTTCGGCGGCTTCTGCGGGTCGAAGGCGAAGAGCGTGTTGTTCGCCGCGGCCACGATCACCGCACGTCCCGCCACGGTCACGCGCGGGCTCGCGCCCAGCTCACCGGTCAGCCCGTCGGCCTGCGGCCCGGTCGTCCACAGGGGTGTGCCGTCGTGCGGTGACAGGGCGACGACCCGGCCGGTGGCCGAGCTGAAGTACAGCGCTCCGCCTCCTGCCACGGGCCCCGACGCGCCCTCCACAGCTGTCTGGTGTGACCACCTGCTCCGGCCGGTCGAGGGGTCGATCGCCGTGACCAGACCGGTCTGCCCGCTCACATAGACGGTGCCGTCCGCCATGCCCGGTGTCCCCGCGTACGTCCTGGCCAGCCGGGAGTACGTCACCTTCCGCGCTGCCGGGTCGACCCGCACCACCCCGTCGTACCCGTCCGAGGCGACTCCCTCCAGGTGCTCCCGGAGAAGGACGAGCCTGCCGCCCGCGACGCCCATCGGCACGGCGGGGCCGTCGACCGCGAGCGGCGCGCCCAGTCTCCCCGTAGCCCGGTCGACCTCGTACAGCGTGGGGTGGAGCACCGCCACGGCGTCCACCTCCTCGTCGGTCGCGCACATGGCGAGGAGGCGCGGACCGGCGGGGACGGGCGCGCACTGCGCCCCCTCGGGAAACGGCGTCGTCCAGCGGACCGCACCGCTGCGCGCGTTTCGGGCCTCCAGCCGGGAGTTGGACCCGTCGACCGTCACCACCTCGGAGCCGACCACGACGGCGTCCCGGGTCCGGCCCGTGACGGCCTGCGACTGCGCGCCGGACGGCACGGACCACAGCTCGCGGCCCGTCCTGGCGTCGACGGCCACCACCTCGGTACGGGGGGATTTCGGGTCGTCCTGGGCGGCGATGCGGTAGCCGAGCACCGTGTCGTCGGTCGCGCCCACCAGGTGCACGCCCTGGGCAGGAACGCCCGGACTCTTCACGGTCCACACCCGCGAGCCGTCGCGGGCCCGCAGACGGGCCGCGACGACACCGCCGCCCCCGCAGTACACCGCGTCCCCGCGCGCGACGCAGCGCAGTTCGTCCGGGATGTCCTCGCGACCGCCCAGCACGACCTTGCGCCAGGGCTTGAAGCCGTCCGGGAGGGCGGCACCCGACGCGGCGACACTCCCGCCCTGGTCGTCATCGCTCCCGGAGCGGACCGCGTTCAGCGCGGCGACAGCCCCGCCGATTGCGGCCACCGCGACGGCGACCGCGAGGACAGGCCGCCATCGGTGACGCAGGCGGCGGCCGCTGAGGGTGTTCCCCGCGCCGGGACCGGCCGGTTCGGCGGTCGGGGCAGCCGTGGCCGGCGTCGGGGAGAGATGCTGGGTGACCATGTCACCGGGCCGGACCGCGCCGAATCCGTCCGCCTCGGTCCCGCCGAGGTCTACCGGCAGGTTCCGCAGCAGCACGAGGAGTTCGTCCGAGGAGGGGCGCTCCCCCGGCTCCTTGTGCAGACAGGGCTCGACGACCGCACGCAGCGCCTCCGGCACGGCGCCGAGCGACGGCTCCTCGTGCACCACCTGATATGCCATCAGGTACGGGCTGTCGGCTTCGAAGGGCCCTCGGCCCGTCGCCGCGTACACCAGCAGGGTGCCCACCGAGAAGACGTCGGACCGCGGCCCCACGTCGCGCGGCGACTGCAACTGCTCCGGCGACATGAAGGGCGGCGTACCTATGATCCGCCCCGTCATCGTGAGCGTCTCCTGGTCCACGGCACGCGAGATGCCGAAGTCGATGACGCGCGGGCCTTCGGGTGAGAGGACGACGTTCGAGGGCTTCAGGTCGCGGTGGACGACACCGGCCCGGTGGATGTCGCGCAGCGCCTCGGCCAGCCCGATGGCGAGATTCCGCAGCTTCGCCCCGCTCAACGGGCCCTCTGCGGCGCAATGCTGGGCGAGCGTGCGCCCTTCGATGTAGGCCGTCGCCATCCACGGCTGCTCGGCCTCGGGATCGGCGTCGACCACGGCGGCGGTGAACGCGCCGCTCACCCGCCGCGCCGCCGCCACCTCCTGCCGGAAACGGATGCGGAACTCGTCGTCCTCCGCGAAGTGCCGGTGGATCAGCTTGACGGCGACCGGCCGCCCCGAAGCCGTACGGGCCAGGTAGACCGTGCCCATGCCACCCGAGCCGAGCCGCGCCTCCAGTGGGTAACCGCCGATCTCGGCCGGATCACTTTCGCGCAGCGACACCGCTCCCGACTTCCCGCTCTCCACGAACACCTCTGCCACCGCGGACCTGCCCACCTGTCCCCACAAGCTAACCGCAAGGCGGTCGGGCCCGGCGACACGGGTGACCGACGGAGAGTCCGACGGCTTCGGTGAGCGGCCACCAAATCGGGCCCGGCCCTTCGGGACGGCAGGCATGACGCACAGCCCATCGACCGATCAGTCCGCGCGGACGGCCCGCACCTCGCCCAACGCGCAGCAAAATTGGCCGGCCGTCACCGTTGCCCGGGGTGACACCTGATCCTGGGACGCCGACCTGTCGAAGGCGGAGAACCTCTGCCTTCCGTCTTGATCAGCCTGGTTCGGTCAACGCCGTGTGCGCGGCGGCGAGGATCTCCTCGGAGAGCGGGAAGCCCTTGGTGGCCCGGGAGAGGACCAACGCGCCGAACAGCGTGCAGAGCCGGAGCAGGCCATCCTGGTCGGGACCGGCCAGGAAATCAGCAAACTCCGCCACCCCGTCCGCGTAGACGCGACGAGCCTCGCGCCCACCGCCGTCGCGCGCGATGTCGGTGGCGAGCGCGGCGACCGGGCAGCCGTCCGCCGGGTCGTCGCGGTGCTCGACGGAGAGGTAGGTGTCGATCAGCGACTGCTGGGCGGCAGCGCGCTGCCCGTCGTACCGGTCGACCCCGGCACTGTGGCGTTGAGCGAGCTCGGCGAAGGCGTAGGCGGTGACCTCGTCGACGAGCGCCTCCTTGGAGGCGAACTGCTTGTAGAAGGCGCCGTGTGTGAGACCGGCCGCCGCCATCACATCGGCGACGCTGACCTGTGTACCCCGCTCCCGGAACAGCCGGGACGCGGTCTCCACCACCCGCCTGCGATTCTCCTCCGCCTGCGCCTGCGATACGCGGCCCATGAACACCTCCCGCTTGGATGTCGACTGGCATCTATCATAGGCCCGTGCTTAGATTTTGGTCATAATCTAACTGTCGGAAAGGGTGCCGACGGCGCCCTCCGTATCCAGGAGCGAGCATGGAACTGAAGAACGCGGTCGCGGTCGTCACCGGCGCCAACCGGGGCTTGGGGCGACACCTGGCGGCCCAGCTCGTCGAGCGCGGCGCGAAGGTGTACGCCGCGGCCCGACGCCCCGAGACGGTCGACGTGCCGGGCGCCGTCCCACTGCGGCTGGACGTCACGGACGAGGCGTCGATACGGGAGGCCGCGCGCGTGGCGTCCGACACGACACTGCTGATCAACAACGCGGGCATCTCCACCGGCGCGTCGCTGATCGGGGGCGAGACGGCCGAGGTCCGCCGGGAGATGGAGACCAACTTCTTCGGCCTGCTCGCCGTTACCCGGTCCTTCGTCCCCGTCATCGAGGGCAACGGCGGCGGCGCCGTACTCAACGTCCTGTCCGTCCTGTCCTGGCTCCACCCGGCAGGGCTCGGCTCCTACGCCGCGTCCAAGGCCGCCTCCTGGGCGCTGACCGATGCCGTTCGCGACGAGTTGGCGCCCCGCGGCATCGCGGTCTCGGCGCTGCACGTCGGCTACATGGACACGGACATGGCCTCCGGTGTGCCCGCCGATCAGAAGGTCGCCGCCGCCGACGTCGCGGCCCAGGCCCTGCACGGCATCGAGACCGGCCTGCCCGAAATCCTCGCGGACGAGACCAGCCGGTACGTCAAGCAGAGCCTGTCGGCGGCACCTCGGCCGAACGCAGCGGCCTGACGGTTTCGGCGGGGCGCACGGTCGCCACGGCCGGCCCGTGTCACGAGACATGGCGGGCAGTGGCGCAGCCTCCGCTCCGCGCCGTAGCAGCAGGTCACCTCGCAGCCGACGTCGCGGCTCAGGAGCGCGTCGGGTTCGTCGACGGCGCCGCCGTGCGCCGGCGCGGGGTGGGGAGCAACGGCCGGTGCTCCGTAGGGGTGGAGGAGGGAACGGCTGACGAGGGCACGGCTGAGGGCGAGGGGGTGGCTGCCGGCGGGCGGGCCGGCCTGGTCGGCGTCCTGGTCGAGGAGCGGGCGTCGGGGCGTGGGGAGGGATTCGGGGGGTCGGACTCGGCCGGGGTCGGCCGGACCGTGGGGCTGCTCGCGGGGGGCGGAGCGAGGGGAACCGTACGAGGGGCGCGGTCCTGAGGCGCGCTGCGCAGGAAGGGGACGGCGAGGAGGGCGCCGACCGCGCAGGTCGCACTGGCTATGACAGCGGTGCGCAGAATGCGGCGGCGGGCCGCGCCACGGCGGAACTCCTCGTACCGGCCCGGCGGGGGTGCGAGGTGTTCGTGCGGGGGCCGCATGATGACGAGGGGGTCGTCGGGTTCGAAGTCCGGACCCTCGTCACTGTATGCGATCAAGGCTTCTCCTCAGGTGGGCGCGGAGCAGTTCACGGGCCGCGTGCAGGTCGGCCTTGACGGTCCCTTCCTTGCGCCCGGTCAGCACGGCCACCTCCCGGATCGGCAAGTCAGCGTAGTAGTGCAGGAGGGTCGGTATGCGCAGTCGTTCGGGAAGCGCCTGGACGAGCAGGCGGACCGACGGATCGTTCTGCTCGGCGGGCGGGAGGACGGATGCCTCCACGGTGGCGCGGCGCACGGCCCTGCGTTCGCGCTCCAGGCGGCGCCAGTGGTCGCGGACGATGTTGGCGGCCGTGACGTAGAGGAAGCCCCGGGGCTCCGACACTGACGTCCAGCGGGCCCAGAGGCGGGTGAACGCCTCCGAGGCGATCTCGTGGGCGGTCTCGTCGTCGTCAACCAGACGGCGGCACCAGCCGGCCAGGCGCGGATAGAGAACGGCGAACAGCTCTGCTGCCGCCTTCTCACGGGACCGTTTCAACACTCTCCATGGGGGGTGGGGGTACTTCTGGCGCCCGGCTGCGCGAGGCTACCCGTGGGGAAGACCCCGGACCGAGGCCGCACGCTCCACGGCGTACGTTCCGCCGGCCCGGGATCGAGGCGGATGACGACCGGTCAGCGGCGGATGGTGTGCGACGCGGCGAAGACGATCACGTTGTCGGGATAGCCGTCGCCGGTACGGGGGCCGCCGCAGGTGATGAGCCGCAACTCCGGCCGGTCGACGTCGCCGTACACCGCCTCCGTAGGAAACTCGGCCTTGGCGACGGTCCGTACGGAGGTGACGGTGAACTCGGCCGAGGTGCCGTTCTCCAGGCGCACGGTGATCTCGTCGCCCCGGCGCAGCCGGTCGAGCCGACGGAAGACGCCGTCCCCGTAGGGGCCGACCGTGACATGACCGAGGATCACCGACGGGCCCGTCTGTCCCGGCGCCGGGGAGCTCTGGTACCAGCCCGCCTGGTCGTGCGCGGTGATCGGGGGCACCTGGACGCTGCCGTCCTGTGCCAGCCCGAGCCGCATGACCGGGGTGTCGACGCCGATCCCGGCAATCCGCAGGCGCACCGGGACCGAACCGCTTCGCGCGGCCGACATCTTCGACGGACCGGCGGAGGGTGGGGATGTCATGTGCGTGCCGCCGGGGCGAGCGGCAGACGCACCGTCACCGCCGTGCCCGGCGCAGCTCACGAGCAGCGAGGCCGCCGCCGTGGTGACGAGCACGCGCCTGGAGAGGTGGGTCATGCCCCGGTCGCCCGTCGGCGGCGCACGAGGAAGACCACCGCGCCGCCCACCGCGAGCGCACCGGCGGAACTGCCGCCGATCAGCATCCCGTCCGAGCCGGACCCGGCGGAGCCGGTGACCACGCCGGTGTCGGGCGCGCCACTCGGCACGACGCCGACCTGGCCGTGTCCCTCGCTCGGCGCGACGGACGGCACAGGGGTGGCCGCCCGGCCCGGCATCCGGGTGGGAACCGCACTCGGCTCCGCACTGGGCGGCGCGCTCGGCCGGGCCGACGGCCCGGAGCCCACGGGGCGGGGGGTGGGGGACGAGTTCGCCCCGTCGGCAAACGCGGGCACCGTGCTCGCCAGCACGGCGATGCACGCGGTTGCCGTGGCACTGAGGACTGTTCGGCGCATGTCTCGCTCTCTTTCGTCGGCCGGTCCGGCGGGTGGCCGGGACGGCTGCGTGATGAATCGAGCGGAGAGACGAGACAGGCCCAGCAGGGGTTGTAAAGGATCGGCAAAGTCGCGTCAGCTATTGGTCCGGGCCGGCGAACCCGTGAACCACGTCCGGTACAACTCACCGGTGGCGCCCACGCGTTCCCTCAGCTCAAGGCCGAAGCGAATCACTGGCCAAGGAAGCTCAGCCGCACCTGACGGTTGGGGTTGTCCCTGTTGGTGTCCACCAGGCACACCGACTGCCACGTGCCCAGCTCCAGGCTGCCGCCGATGACGGGCAGCGTGGCGTGGGGCGGGACGATCGCCGGGAGGACGTGGTCGCGGCCGTGGCCGGGGCTGCCGTGGCGGTGCTGCCAGCGGTCGTCGGCCGGGAGCAGGGTGTGCAGGGCGGTGAGCAGGTCGTCGTCGCTGCCGGCGCCGGTCTCGATGACGGCGACGCCGCAGGTCGCGTGGGGGACGAAGATATTGAGCAGGCCGTCGCGGCCCGCCGCGACCTCGCCCAGGAAGTGTTCGCACTCCTGAGTGAGGTCCACGACCCGCTCACGGGACCCGGTGGCGACGTCGAGCACGCGCGTGGTGAAGGCATCTGACATGCCTCCATCCTCACCCACCGTTCACCTTTCACGCCTTCCGGCACGGCTGTTCCCCGAGACGGGCAGTCCACTGACCGAGACACCGTTGACCGGCGAACGCCCGCCTGGCTACGTTCACCGGCATGTCGCGTTCAGCCCTGCTCACCACGCGCGGTCACATCGACCTGCTGCGGGTGGCCTCCGCCGCGTGTCGCCCCGGCCGCTGACGCCCTCCCCTCGTTCCACCTCCGCCCTTTCCCCGGGCCGCCTCGCGTTCCCCGCCCGCCACACGTGACCCTCGGCTGAGCCGAGGGCGCCGTGGCGGCGACGGGCGCACCCTCGTTCCCGCTCTCCATCGTGTGGAGCACCCATGAGCATCAGCCATGCCCCACCGCATCCATCCGACGCGGCGGGCACAGCCAAGCTGCCCGCCTCCCCCACCCTGCAGCGCCTCGTCCCCGCCTCCTCCCGGCGCACCCGGCTCCCCCGCTGGCTGCGCCGCACCACCGGCCCGCTCGCCCTCCTCGTGCTGTGGCAAGTGCTCAGCTCCACCGGCGAGTTGGCACCCGGCGTACTCGCCTCACCGGGACGGATAACCCAGGTCGCAGGTGACCTCATAGCCGACGGTTCGCTGCCCTCCGCGATGGGCATCTCCTTGCAACGCGTCGCCGCCGGGCTGCTCCTCGGCACCGTCGTCGGCACCGGACTCGCCCTGATATCAGGGCTGTTCCGCATCGGCGAGGACGTGGTCGACGCGCCGGTGCAGATGCTGCGCACCGTGCCGTTCGTGGGACTGATCCCGCTGTTCATCATCTGGTTCGGCATCGGCGAGACCCCGAAGATCGCCATCATCACCCTGGGCGTGACCTTCCCGCTCTACCTGAACGTCTACGCGGGCATTCGCGGCGTCGACACCCAACTCATCGAGGCGGGCGAGTCGTTGGGGCTCTCCCGCTGGGGTCTCGTCCGTCATGTGGTGCTGCCGGGGGCCCTGCCCGGCGCGCTCACCGGTCTGCGCTACTCCCTCGGCATCGCCTGGCTCGCACTGGTCTTCGCCGAACAGGTCAACGCCGACTCCGGCATCGGCTTCCTGATGGTCCAGGCCCGCGACTTCCTGCGGACCGACGTGATCGTGGTCTGCCTCATCGTCTACGCCTTCCTCGGCCTCCTCGCCGATTTCATCGTCCGCTCCCTCGAAAGGCTTTTGCTGCGATGGCGACCGACGTTCACGGGCCGGTGAGCCCCGCGACCACCCCGGTCGCCCAGGCCGTCCACGTCGAGGGGCTGACCCGCGCCTTCGACGGCCGCGCCGTCATCGACGGCCTCCGTCTGGACCTGGCGCCGGGCGAGTTCGTCGCCCTCCTCGGCCGCAGCGGTTGCGGCAAGTCCACGCTGCTCCGGGTGCTCGCCGGGCTCGACCGGGACATCGACGGCACGGTACTGGTCCCCCGCCGCCGCGCGGTCGCCTTCCAGGCACCCCGGCTCATGCCCTGGAAGCGGGTGTGGCGCAACGTCCTGCTGGGTCTGCCCGGAAAGCCCGAACGCGCTCTGGCCCAGCAGGCGTTGGAAGAGGTCGGGCTCGGCCACCGGGTGGACGCCTGGCCCAAGACCCTCTCCGGGGGCGAGGCCCAGCGCGTCTCCCTCGCACGTGCCCTGGTCCGCGAACCCGATCTCCTGCTGCTGGACGAGCCGTTCGGCGCACTGGACGCGCTGACCCGCATCAACGCCCAGCGTCTGGTGGGCGAGTTGTGGCAGCGCCGGGGCTGCGCGGTCCTGCTCGTCACGCACGACGTGGAGGAGGCCGTACTGCTCGCCGACCGCGTCCTGGTGATGGACGGCGGCCGCATCGCGCACGAGCAGCGCGTCGAACTCGACCGGCCCCGCGAACTCACCGACCCCCGCTTCGCTGCGATCCGCGCCGATCTGCTGACCCGCCTCGGTGTCACACCGGCGACCCAAGCGGCCTGATCCTCCCTCGTTTCCTCGCCCCACGCCCCTCGCATCGTGACCTCTCCACCATGAACGGAACCTTCATGCGACGACTCCTGGTCCCCGTAGCGCTGCTCCTCCCCCTGGCCCTCCTGCTCACCTCCTGCGGAGGGGACTCCGCCGCCGACACGGGCGCGCGGACCGACGGCTCGGGCTCCGTCACCCTCTCCGTCGGCGACCAGAAGGGCGGCTCCGAGGCCATCCTGCGGGCCGCCGGGGAGCTGAAGAACCTGGACTACCGGATCAAGTGGTCGACCTTCACCTCCGGGCCACCGCTGCTGGAGGCGGTCAACGCCGGGGCCGTGGACGTCGGCGGCGTCGGCAACACCCCGCCCGTCTTCGCGGCGGGCGCCGGCTCCAAGATCTCCGTGGTGGCCGCCTGGCACGGCCGGTCCCGGGGCGACACCATCCTCGTCCGCAACGACTCCGAGCTGACCAGCCCGAAGCAGCTCAAGGGCAGGTCCGTGGCCGTCGCCCAGGGCTCCTCCGCCCACTACCAACTGGTCGCCTCCCTCGAAGCCGCCGGGCTCCACCTGAAGGACGTCAAGGTCAAGTACCTTCAGCCGGCCGACGCGCTCGCCGCGTTCAACTCCGGCAAGGTGGACGCCTGGGCGGTCTGGGACCCGTACACCTCGCAGGTTCTGCAGGGCAAGCAGGGCCGGGTACTCACGACCGGCGACGGTGTCACCAACGGCCTCTCCTTCCAGGTCGCCTCGCCCGCCGCGCTGCGGAACTCCAGGAAGGCCGCCGCCGTCAAGGACTACCTGGCCCGGCTGCGGCGCGCGCAGGACTGGGTGAACGGCCACCAGGCGGAGTGGGCCAAGGTGTGGGCGAAGGACACCGGTCTGCCGTACGACGTGGCGCTCGCCTCCGTACGCCGTACCAACGCCACCCGTGTCGCCGTCGCCGTGGACAAGCCCCTGGTCGCCTCCGAGCAGCGGATCGCCGACACGTTCACCGAGCTGAACCTCATCCCGAAGAAGGTCGACTTCGGCGACTTCGTGGACCCGCGCTTCAACGGCGACCTGCCGCCCTCCACCACTCCGGCCAAGCACTGACACGGGAGGCCCACCTCATGACCGTACGACTCCACTGGTTCCTGCCGACCGGCGGCGACGGCCGTACCCTCGTCGACCGGCACGCCTACGGCTCCAACATCGGCCGCGAGACCCGCGGTCTGCGTACCCCCGACATCGAGTACCTGGCGCAGATAGCCAAGGCGGCCGAGCAACTGGGCTTCGAGGCGGTGCTCACCCCGACCGGTACCTGGTGCGAGGACGCCTGGCTGACCACGGTGGCCCTCGCCCAGCACACCGAACGCCTGAAGTTCCTGGTCGCCTTCCGCCCCGGCCTGCTCTCGCCCACCCTGGCCGCCCAGATGGCCGCGACCTACCAGCGCCTCACCCGCGGACGGCTCCTGCTCAACGTCGTCACTGGCGGCGACTCCGCCGAACAGCGCCGCTTCGGCGACCACCTCGACCACGACCGGCGCTACGAACGCACCGACGAGTTCCTGTCCGTCGTACGCGGCGTCTGGCAGGGCGAGCCCTACGACTTCCACGGCGCCCACTACGACGTGGACGGCGGCCTCACCTCCCTCCCGCCGGACCCGGTGCCGGAGATCTTCTTCGGCGGCTCTTCCCAGGCTGCTGGTCCAGTGGCCGCCCGCCACGCGGACGTGTACCTGACCTGGGGCGAGCCGCCGGCCCAGGTGAAGGAGAAAATCGACTGGATTCGGTCACTGGCCGAGCGGGAGGGGCGCACGGTCCGGTTCGGCATCCGGCTGCACACCATCTCCCGCGACTCCTCGGCCGACGCCTGGTCGACGGCGAACCGGCTCCTCGACGACCTCGACTCCGACACCATCGCCGCCGCCCAGGCGGCCCTCGGACGCAGCGAGTCGGTCGGCCAGCGGCGGATGCTCGAACTGCACGGCGGCTCACGCGACCAGTTGGAGATCTACCCCAACCTCTGGGCGGGCGTCGGACTGGTCCGGGGTGGCGCGGGCACCGCCCTGGTCGGCAGCCACGCGGAGGTCGCCGACCGGATCGAGGAGTACCACGCCCTCGGTGTCGAACACTTCGTGCTCTCCGGCTATCCGCACCTGGAGGAGGCCTACTGGTTCGGCGAGGGCGTGATCCCCGAACTGGCCACCCGGGGGCTGCTGTCCCCCGACACCGCGTCCCGGGCCACCGGGCGCCCGGCCCCGCTCCTGGTCGCCCGCGGCCGCTGAGCCCTCCGGGCTGCGCTCAACCCTGGCCGCCCCGGCCGCTCACTGGGGCGGCCGGGTGACCGGACTGTGGCTCCCGGACGGCGTGCCCGACCGGGTCTCGGCCTGGTGCTGGGCGTTGAAGTCGGCCACGTTCCGCAGATGCTGGGTGTAGTCGGCGGTGAAGCGTGTGTCGCCGGGCTTGACGGTGACGAAGTACAACCAGTCCCCCTTCGGCGGGTTGCTCACCGCCCGCATCGCGTCCTCGCCGGGGTTGTCGATCGGCGTCGGCGGCAGCCCCATGCGCTGGTAGGAGTTGTACGGGCTCTCGATCCGGGTGTCGTTGATGCTGGTGTGGATGGTGTTGCGCTTCAGGGCGTAGTTGAGGGTCGAGTCCATCTGGAGCGGCATCCCGCGCTCCAGCCGGTTGAAGACCACGCGGGCCACCTTCCCCATGTCGCTCTTGGTGGCCGCCTCGGCCTGCACGATGCTCGCGACGGTGACCGCCTCGTAGACGTTCATCGCGTTCCGCTGCGCTCCGGCAGCGACCGGTGCGCCGTTGAACCTTCGGTTGGCCGTCTCGACCATCTGCCGGAGCAGTGATTCGGCGGTGGTGTCGTCGGTGAGGGTGTAGGTCGCCGGGAAGAGGAAGCCCTCCGGGTTGCCCTCGGCGGCGGACTCCAGCTTGAGCCCCGCCTTGGCGACGGTCTTCCGGGCGCTGCCGGGCGGCAGGACGAGCGCCTTGTCGATCGCGTCGTAGATCTGGCTCGCGCGCCAGCCCTCGGGGATGACCAGAGTGGTGGGTTCGTCGTCCCCGAATCCGCCCAGGCTCAGCGGCACCACCACGGCGGTGCCGGCCAGGACGGCGCCGACCCCGACGAGGGCGAGCCTGCCCCGGCGCGTCAGCCGCATCATGCTCCATGACCGAGTCTTCGTCTGCATGCGGGCACGGTAATACGCATATGACCGTAAACCCGGCATATCTTCAGCTTGTCGACTCCTGATCGCCCGTCATGACCGCACGTCAGCCGGTGGGTTCGAGCTGAGCGTCCCGGCGCACCAGTGCCGCGTAGCGTCCGTCGCGCTCCAGCAGTTCGTCGTGCGTGCCCAGTTCGGCGACCCGGCCGGAGTCGAGGACGGCTATCTGGTCGGCGTCCCGGACGGTCGAGAGCCGGTGGGCGATGGTGATCGTGGTCCGGTCGGCCGACAGGGCGTCGATCGCGCCCTGGACCGCCGCCTCCGTGCGGGTGTCGAGGGCGCTGGTCGCCTCGTCGAGGATGAGGACGGGCGGGTCGCGCAGGATGGTGCGGGCGATGGCCAGACGCTGTTTCTCTCCCCCGGAGAACCGGTGTCCCCGTTCGCCGACGATCGTGTCGTATCCGTCCGGCAGGGCGGTGATGTGGTCGTGGATCTGGGCGGCGCGGGCGGCCGTGTGCAGCTCGTCGTCGGTGGCGTCGGGCTTGGCGAAGCGGAGGTTGTCGGCGACGGAGGCGTGGAAGAGGTAGGTCTCCTGCGCGACGACACCGACCGCGCGGGCGAGGGTGTCGAAGTCGAGGTCACGCACGTCCACCCCGTCCACGGTGACGCGGCCTCCGGTGACGTCGTACAGCCGGGGAACCAGGCAGCCGAACGTCGACTTGCCGGCACCGGTCGGCCCCACCACGGCGAGACTCCCCCCGGCGGGCACGGTGAGGTCGATGCCGTCGAGGACCGGGCCGCTCTTGTCGTCATAGCGGAACTCGACCCCCTCGAAGCGGACCTCACCCTTGACCTCGTCGAGGTGGACGGGGTCCTCGCGCTCGGTGATGTCTATGGGCAGGTCGAGGTACTCGAAGATGCGCTGGAAGAGCGCGAGGGACGTCTGGATCTGGACGCCGGTGGACAGCAGGCTCACGGCGGGCCGGAACAAGCCCTGCTGCAGCGAGACGAAGGCGACCAGCGTGCCCAGCGAGACCTCGGGACCGCCGAACTGGAGGGCCAGACCCGCGGCCCAGTAGATGAACGCGGGCATCGCCGCCATGACGATGGTGATCACCGCCATGCGCCAGCGGCCCGCCATGCTCGCCCTGACCTCCAGATCGACCAGGCGCTCGGACTCTTCGGCGAAGCCGGCGGTCAGCGAGTCGGAGCGGCCCATGGTGCGGCCGAGCAGGATGCCGCTGACCGACAGCGACTCGGTGACGGTGGCGGCCATGACGGCCATCTGTTTCTGCCGCCGGGTGGTGATCTTCTTACGCTCGTCCCCGACCCGGCGACTGATCCACACGAACACCGGGAGCAGGACCAGCGAGACGAGTGTGAGCCGCCAGTCGAGGGCGACCATCGCCACGATCGTGGCCACCACACTGGTGGTGTTGGAGACGAGGGAGGTGGCGGTGGAGGTGACGGTCGCCTGCATCCCGCCGATGTCGTTGGCGATGCGGGACTGCACCTCGCCGGTGCGGGTGCGGGTGAAGAAGGCCAGGGACATCCGCTGAAGGCGGCCGTAGACGGCGGTGCGCAGGTCGTGCATGACGCGCTGGCCGACGGTGGTCGAGATCAGCGTCTGGAGGACGCCGAAGACACTGGAGAGGACCGCGCTCAGAATCATGCCGAGCGCGAGCAGGCTCAGCAGTCCGGTGCGGCCCTGCGGGATCGCGACGTCGAGGATCTCGCGCAGGAGGAAGGGTGTGGCCACCGAGACCAGCGAGGAGGCGCCGACCAGCAGGCCGACGAGGGCGAGCCTGCCACGGTAGGGACGGAAGAGCTTGAGGATGCGGCGCACCTGCCGGGGTTGTCCCCCGGTGTCGGGTGGCGGTGTCCAGGATGTTTCTCGTTCGAGCTTCAAAGGACTCCTAGGAAAGCGAGAAGGGCCGGACCGACGGACGGCCGACTCTGACTCATTGAGCGTAGCTCATTGTTACCTGTACTCACAATGAACTTGGTCCTGATACTGTTCCTACATGTTGACCCCAGATCCCGAGGGCGTGCTCGCCGAGCAGTTGCTGCGGCTGACCCGCCGGGTGCACCGCATCCAGAAGCGCCACCTCGAATGGCGTGATCTCGGCGTCACTCCCGCCCAGTCCCGCCTGCTGCGCACCCTCGCGCACTACGACTCGCCGCCGCGCATGGCCGACCTCGCCCAGCGCCTCGAAGTGGTGCCGCGTGCGGTGACGACCCTGGTCGACGGCCTGGAGGCGCACGGCAAGGTCCGCCGGGTGCCGGACCCCTCAAACCGCAGGGTCACCCGGATCGAGCTGACGGACGAGGGCCGTGCCACCCTGAGCGAACTGCACGGAGCACGCCGTTCCGCGGCCGAGGAGATCCTCGCCCCGCTGACCGACAAGGAACGGCAGGTGCTCGGCGTCCTGCTGGACACCCTGGTCGACGGCGACACCCCGACGCGGTGAATCCTCCGCCCGGCTCCCCCCGCCATCCGCCCGGCGTCGGACCAGGCGTAGCAGGGCGGCGGCGCGTGGCCGGAACCCGGTGCGGGTCGTGCCACACCGGAAAAACCGTTTGAAATTCACCCCCGCGCAAGGCGAACCTTTCACGGCTTGCCGCCGCCTCCGGGTGTCGCCGCAGCATGCCCTTCCCTGACACGAGCCACTGGGACGCCATGCAGATCCAAGACCTTCCGTACTCAGATCCAGGCGTACCCGACGCGCGGTCCGGCCCCCGCCTGCTGTGGTGGCTCGGCCGCAACCAGTTGGGCGGCCAGTGCAGGGCACTTCTGTGGGGCATGCTCCACTTCGCCTCGGTCTGCGCCCTGCCCTTCTGTGTCGGCCTGGCCGTTCAGGCGGCCGTCGACCGATCCGCCCGCCGCCTCGCCCTGACGGGCGGTCTGATGCTGCTCTGCGGAACCGCGATCGCGGTGGGCGACACCTTCCTGCACCGCGCCGCCGTCACCAACTGGATCACGGCGGCCGCGCGGCTCCAGCAACTCCTGGCGCGCAAGGCCGCTTACCTCGGCTCCGCACTGACCCGACGGGTCGCGGCCGGCGAAGTGGTCACCGTTTCCACGGGTGACGTGGAGAAGCTCGGATGGTTCGTCGAGGCTGTGTCCCGCTTCACCGCGGCCGCGCTGACGGTCGTGGTGGTCTGCGTCGCACTGCTGATCTACCAGCCGGCCCTCGGCGTGGTCGTCGCCGTGGGCCTGCCGGTGGTCGCGCTCGCGGTGCTTCCGCTGCTGCCCAAGGCCACCAGCCGCGCCGACGTTCAGCGCGAGAAGGCCGGTCGCGCGACCGAACTGGCCTCGGACACCGTGGCCGGACTGCGGGTGCTGCGGGGCATCGGCGGCGAGGACCTGTTCCTCGACCGCTACCGCCGCGCCTCGCAGGAGGTACGCCACGCCGCCGTGCGCAGCGCCCGGATGTGGTCGGTCATCTCGGCCCTCCAAGTGTTGCTGCCGGGTCTGCTGTTGATCGTGGTCGTCCTGCGCGGCGTCCAACTGGCCCGCGAGGGCCGGATCACGGTGGGTGAGCTGGTCACCGTCTACAGCGCGGTCATGATCGTGAACTATCCGCTGCGGCACTTCGTGGAGATCGCCATGGCGTACTCCTTCTCCCGGCCCTCCGCCCAACGGGCCGCGCGGGTGCTGTCGTTGGAACGCCTCACGGACACCGAGGGCTCGCGCGCGACCGTGCGGCCGGGCGGCGACCTGTTCGACCCGGCCACCGGTTTGCGCGTCCCCGCGCACGGGTTCACCGCAGTGGTGTGCGGCGACCCCGACATGGCAGGGCGTCTCGCGGATCGCCTGGGCGGCCACGCCCCCGAGCCCGGCCTGTCGGTCCTGCTCGGCGGCGTGCCGCTGGACGAGCTTTCTCTCGACCAGGCCCGCACCGCCGTCCTGGTCCAGGACAAGGACCCGGTGCTGCTGTCCGGCACCCTGCGCGAACTCCTCGACGTACCCGCCTCCGGCACCGTCCGCGCCGAGGACGCCCTGGCGGCCGCCCAGTGCGCGGATGTGCTGGACGCCCTGGTGCAAGGGTCGCTGGACGCGCCCGACCCGATGGACGCACGGATCACCGAGCGCGGACGCTCCCTGTCCGGCGGCCAGCGCCAGCGTCTCGCCCTGGCCCGCTCCCTCGTCGCCGATCCGGAGGTCCTGGTCCTGGACGAACCGACCTCCGCCGTGGACTCACACACCGAGGCGAGGATCGCGGACGGGCTGCACCGGCTGCGCTCGGGCCGTACGACCGTGGTGCTCACCTCCTCACCGTTGCTGCTGGACCGTGCCGACGAGGTCGTCTTCCTCCACGAGGGCAAGGTCGCGGCGACCGGGAGGCACCGCGAGCTGATCGGCACCGAACCCCGGTACCGCGCCGTCGTGACGCGCGAGACCGAGGACGAGCGGCGCGAGTCAGGCGCCACGGAATCCGCAGCCCCGCCTCCCCCGCCGGAACGACCGGACCCCTCCGACAGAGCCCCTCTCCTGGGCGCTCTCGAACCGCTCGAAGAGATCGAGGAGAGCGCATGATCGGCGTAGCGCCACCGGCCTTCGACCCGGCGGCCCCGACGACCGCCACCACCCTGCCCGTCGGCGCGGCGTCGACCGTGCGCGACTATGTGGCGGAGCTGTTCCGCCGTCATCGTCGGGCCTTCCTGCTGCTCATCGGCGTCAACACCGTCGCGGTCGTCGCCTCCATGGTGGGTCCGTACCTGCTCGGCGGCTTGGTCGAGCGCGTCGCCGACCGGGCTTCCGATCTCCGACTCGGCCTGACCGTCGGCCTCTTCGTGCTCGCGTCGGCCGTGCAGGCGCTCTTCACACTGCAAGTGCGGCTGCGCGGCGCGATGCTCGGGGAGCAGATGCTGGCCGATCTGCGCGAGGACTTCCTCGTCCGTTCGGTCCGGCTGCCACCGGGTGCGCTGGAACGGGCCGGGACGGGCGACCTGCTCTCCCGCATCACGACCGACATCGACCGACTCTCCAACGCCATGCGGGAGGCCGTTCCCGAGCTGGCGATCGGTGTCGTGTGGGCGCTTCTGCTGCTCGGCGGCCTCGTCGTCACGGCCCCGCCGCTCGCGGCCGCCGTCCTGCTCGCGGTGCCGGTGCTGGTGGCCGGGTGCCGTTGGTACTTCAAGCGCGCCCCCTCCGGCTACCGCTCGGAGGCCGCCGGATACGCGGCCGTCGCCGCCTCGCTCGCCGAGACCGTGGACGCCGGCCGCACCATCGAGGCCCACCGCCTCGGCGCCCGCCGCGTCGCTCTCTCGGACCGGCGAATCAGGGAATGGACCGCCTGGGAGCAGTACACATTGTGGCTGCGCTCGGTGTTGTTTCCGGTGATCAACGCGGTTCACATCATCGTGCTGGGTTCCGTCCTCATGGTCGGCGGTGTCTTCGTCCTGCGAGGCTGGATGGACGTGGGGCAGCTCACCACGGGCGCGCTGATCGCCCAGATGCTGGTCGACCCGATCAATCTCATCCTGCGCTGGTACGACGAGGTGCAGGTCGCCCAGGTGTCGCTGGCCCGGCTCGTCGGGGTACGGGACATCGAGCCGGACGCCGGTGACGCGTCGATGGTGCCGGACGGGCGGGACGTGGACGCCGACCGGGTGCGCTTCGGCTACCGCGAGGGCGTCGACGTGCTGCGCGATGTCTCCCTCAAGGTCGCGCCGGGCACCCGGCTGGCGCTGGTGGGCCCTTCGGGCGCGGGCAAATCCACGCTGGGCAGGTTGCTCGCCGGTGTCTACGCACCTCGGGACGGCCATGTCACCCTGGGCGGCGCCGAGCTGTCCGGTATGCCGGCCGAACGGGTCCGGTCGCATGTCGCGCTCGTCAATCAGGAGCACCACGTCTTCGTCGGTTCCCTGCGCGACAACCTTCTGCTGGCCCGCACCGAGGCACGCGACGCCGAGCTGTGGGCGGCACTGGGCGCGGTCGACGCGGACACCTGGGCGCGTGCGCTGGACGCGGGGCTGGACACCGAGGTCGGGTCCGGTGGTCTGCCGCTGACCCCGGCGCAGGCCCAGCAGATCGCGCTCGCCAGGCTGGTGCTGGCCGACCCGCACACGCTGGTGCTGGACGAGGCGACCTCGCTCCTCGATCCGCGCGCCGCCCGCCACCTGGAGCGTTCGCTGTCCCGTGTCCTCGACGGGCGCACGGTGGTCGCCATCGCCCACCGCCTGCACACCGCCCATGACGCCGATGTGATCGCGGTCGTCGAGAACGGCCGCATCAGCGAGCTGGGCAGCCATGACGACCTGGTCGCGGCGGACGGAGCCTACGCGGCGCTCTGGCGTTCCTGGCACGGGTGAGGGCCGGCCCACCAGGCCATGACGGAACCGGGTGGCGCGGCGGGTCGGCGGCCGCCTCTCCCGGCGTTGCCGTTGCGCGGTCCCGAATGGGGGTGGAAGGCTGGATGAAGGCATCGGTCCCGGAATCCGGGGGACATTTTCCCGGCCGTTCTGTGGGGCAGCAGGGCCGTGTGTGCCGATGGGCCCGCGCCCGTTCTCACGGCGTCGGGTCGCCCTTACCGGATGGAGGTCCACGTGAACAGCGCCGACGGATGGGGTGATGACGTCTACCAGCCCGACCC
Source organism: Streptomyces sp. SID1328 (assembly GCF_009865595.1). Classification (NCBI taxonomy): domain Bacteria; kingdom Bacillati; phylum Actinomycetota; class Actinomycetes; order Kitasatosporales; family Streptomycetaceae; genus Streptomyces; species Streptomyces sp. SID1328. Next base: position 21,055 of record NZ_WWKH01000180.1, read on the forward strand.
CGACGAGATCCCGGAGGACTCGGGGGTGCTCGACGTCGAGGACACGTTGGACGACGACGGTGTCGATGACCCCCTCGACCGGGGCTGGTCCCCTCCCGAGCGGCCCTGGGCGGTCGAGCACTTCGGGGTGACGGCGGCGGAACGCGAGGCCGGCGAAACGCTCGACCAGCGGCTCGCCGAGGAGGTGCCCGATTCGGCCGCCCCCGACGGCGACGGTCTCGGCGACTGCGAGGGCACCGACGGCGAACTGCTCGACAACGAGGTGGGCCGCCGCCGTTCCGGCCGCCTGGTCGCTCCCGACGAGGGCGTGCACGAGGACGACGAGAGCGCGCTCGTGGCCACCGACGTCGGCATCGACGGCGCCGCCGCCTCCGCCGAGGAGGCCGCCGTCCACATCGTCGACGACAACCCCCTTCCCGGCTGATCCGGAAGCCTCCCGCCCCACCCTCTCGAACGAGGAGCCGCCATGCAGCAGGACAAGCAGCCCGCGTACCGCGCGGTCGTCTTCCGCGACCGCTCGGCGGGCTACGCCTTCCTCACCCGGTCCACCGCGAGCAGCGAGCAGACCATCGAGTGGGACGACGGCGAGACATACCCGGTGGTCGACGTGGAGATCTCCTCGGAGAGCCACCCCTTCTACACCGGCAAGGCCCGCACGCTGGACAGCGAGGGCCGCATCGACCGGTTCGAACGCCGGTACGGCGGGCAGCGCCCGGACGCGAGCGCCTGACGAACTCGTCCGGGGACTCAGATGAAGTTGAGCGCCGCCGCGCCGCCCACCCCGCC
>NZ_WWKH01000181.1:0-5360 GCF_009865595.1 Streptomyces sp. SID1328
GCCTGCGGCTCCGGCGGCCCCGGCGGCTCGGACGGCACCCTCACCGCGTTCGTGTACGGCGACGACGCGGCCAAGGTGCAGGCGAAGGCGGTCTCCCGGTTCAACGCCTCGGCGGCGGCCCGCGAGACCAAGGGCAGCCTGCGGCTGGAGAAGGTGCCCGGCGCGGAGTACCCGGCCAAGCTGCGCACCGCGATGGGCTCCCCCAACGCCCCGGACGTGTTCTTCAACTGGGGCGGCGGCTCCATCAAGGCGTACCGGGAGGCCGGCCAGATCCTCGACCTCACCGGCACCATCGCCGGCGACCCGGTGCTGAAGAACGGCTTCCTGCCCTCCGTCCTCGCCGCCGGGGCGCTCGGCGGCCGGGAGTACGGCATCCCGATGCGCGGCATGCAGCCGGTGATCCTCTTCTACAACAAGACCCTGTTCGCCGAGCACGGCCTGAAGCCGCCCGCCACCTGGGACCAGCTCCTGGACAACAACGCCAAGCTCAAGAAGGCCGGGATCACCCCCTTCGCCCTCGGGGGCGCCGACATCTGGCCCGAACTGATGTGGCTGGAGTACCTGGTGGACCGGATCGGCGGCCCGAAGGTCTTCGACCGCGTCAAGAACGGCGACCCGGCCGGCTGGGGCGACCCCGCCGTGCTGAAGGCAGCCCGGACGGTACGCGAACTCGTCGACGACGGCGCCTTCGGCAAGGGCTTCAGCTCGGTCGCGTACACCAACGGCGGGGCACCGGCCGCGCTCGCCAAGGGCAAGGCCGCGATGCACCTGATGGGGTCCTGGGAGTACTCCACCCAGCTCGGCAAGTTCCCGGACTTCGCCCGCAAGCACCTGGGCTGGTGCCCCTTCCCGGAGTTCGACGGCGGCGCCGGCGACATCCGCAACGTGGTCGGCAACCCCACCAACTACTGGTCCGTGAACACCCGTACCCGCAACAAGGACACCGCGCTCGCCTTCCTGCGGACCTGCGCCTCGGAGACCTACGCCCGCGAGCTGATAGCCAACGGCGACGTGCCCGCCACCGCCAATGCCGACAAGCTGCTGGACGCCTCCCCCAGCCCCGAATTCGCCCGCTTCCAGTACCGGATGGTCCGCGAGGCCCCCGCCTTCACGCTGAGCTGGGACCAGGCGGTCGACCCGGACGCGGCCACCCCGATGCTCACCGAGGTCAACAAGCTCTTCGTCGGCAAGTCGTCGCCGGAGCGGTTCGTGGCGGCACTGAAGGCGCTGAAGTGAGCGCCGCGAGAGGCGCCGGCCGCCCGCACCCCTCCTGGGCGCTGCCCGCCGTGCTGTTCTTCGGCTTCTTCGCCCTGGTCCCGATGGCCCTGGCGTTCGGCCTGTCCTTCACCTCCTGGAACGGCCTGGGCGAGCCGCGCCCGGCCGGACTGGCCAACTGGCACGCCCTGCTGACCGACGGCCGGCTCACCCGCTCGCTGGGCGTCACCATCGCGCTGACGGTGGTGAGCTGCGCCTTCCAGACGACCGCCGCCCTGCTCCTCGGCGTCTGGGCGGCGGGCCCGCAACGCAACCGGGCGGTGCTGTCGGCGGTCTTCTTCGTGCCGTTCCTGCTCTCCTCGACCGCCGTCTCGCTGCTGTTCTACGCCCTGCTCGACCCCAACTTCGGCATCGTGCCCGGCGACACCCTCGGCACGACCTCCGGGGCGTTCCTCGCCCTGGTCTTCGTCGGCGGCTGGCAGTTCATCCCGTTCCACACCCTGATCTACCAGGGCGGCGCCCGGCAGATCCCCGAGGTGCTCTACCAGGCGGCCGCGATCGACGGCGCCGGACGCCTGCGCCGGTTCCGCTCCATCACCCTGCCCCAGCTCCGCAACACGGCGGCGACCTCGCTGGTGCTGATGGTGGTCGGCTCGCTGACCTACTTCGAGACCGTGCTGATCCTCACCCAGGGCGGCCCCGGCACCGACACCGCGATCCTGCCGTACCTGATGTACGAGGCGGGCTTCAAGGCGTACGACTTCGGCTACGCGAGCGCCATCGCGTCCTTCCTGGTCGTGGCCGCCACCGCGCTGTCGCTGCTGCTGGTCCGGGTGACCGGCTTCGGCGCCATGCGCAGCACCCGGGAAGGGATGTGACGCCGTGAGCCGCCCGGCCAACCCGCTGGCGGGCCTGGGCGCGGTGATCTGGCTCGCCGTCGTCATCGTCCCGGTCTACGTCATGGTCTCGGTGTCCCTGACCCGCCAGGACGAGGCGCTCGGCAGCAACGCCCTGCGCCCGCCGCGCCACCCGACCCTCGCCAACTACGGCACCGTCCTGGACAACGGCTTCGGCCACTTCCTGGCCAACACCGTGCTGGTCGCGGCCGTGGTGGTGGGGATCGTCCTGGTGCTGTGCGTCCCGCTGGCGTACGTCGCCGTGCGCACCCGCGGCGTCTGGTCGGGCGGCGCGTTCCGGCTGTTCCTGCTCGGCGTGGCCGTCCCCGCCCAGGCGGTGGTGGTCCCGCTCTATCTGATGATCACCAAGCTGAACCTCTACGACAGCCTGCTCGCCGTCGCCCTGCCGACGGCCGCCTTCGCCATGCCGGTGTCCGTGCTGGTGCTCACCGGCACCCTGCGGGACATCCCCGAGGAGCTGTACGAGGCGATGGCGCTGGACGGCGCGTCACCGGCCCGGATGCTGTTCCGGCTGGTCGTGCCGCTGGCCCGGGGCGGCATCGGCACCGTCGTGGTCTACGCGTCCCTCCAGGCGTGGAACGGCTTCCTCTTCCCGCTGATCTTCACCCAGTCCGAGGACAGCCGGATGCTGACCCTCGGCCTGTTCACCTACGTCAGCCAGTTCGGCGTGAACATCCCCGCCCTGCTCGCCTCGGTCGTCCTCTCCGGCGTCCCCGTGTTCGCCGTCTACCTGGTGGCCCGGCGCACCCTGGTCGGCGGCCTGATGGGCGCGGGCGGCAAGTGACCGGCTCCCCCACGTCTCCCGACAGGAGTTCCATGACCTCCGCCGCCTGGCGCGACCCCGCCCTGCCCGCCGCCGAACGCGTCGAGGACCTGCTGTCCCGGATGACGCTGCGCGAGAAGACCGCCCAGCTGTACGGCGTCTGGGTGGGCGCCGGCCCGGACGGCGGCGAAGTCGCCCCGCTGCAGAGCGAGATGAGCGCGGTGCCGGACTGGGACGAGCTGATCGCGCACGGCCTGGGTCAGCTCACCCGCTCCTTCGGCACCGCCCCGGTCGACCCCGGGCAGGGCACCCGCGCCCTCGCCGCCGCCCAGCGCCGGATCGCCGCCGCGGGCCGCTTCGGCATCCCCGCCCTCGCCCACGAGGAGTGCCTCGCCGGGTTCACCGCCTGGGGCGCCACCGCCTACCCGGTGCCGCTCGCCTGGGGCGCCTCCTTCGACCCGGAGCTGGTGGCCGAGGTGGGCGCCCGTATCGGCGGTGACCTGCGCGCGGCCGGCGTCCACCAGGGCCTCGCCCCGGTGCTGGACGTGGTCCGCGACGCGCGCTGGGGCCGGGTGGAGGAGACGATCGGCGAGGACCCGTACCTGGTCGGCACCGTCGGCGCCGCCTACGTACGGGGCCTGGAGTCGGCCGGAATCGTCGCCACCCTGAAGCACTTCGCCGGATACGCGGCCTCGGCGGGCGCCCGCAATCTCGCGCCGGTACGGGCGGGCGCGCGGGAGCTGGCCGACGTGACGCTGCCGCCCTTCGAGCTGGCGCTGCGCGAGGGCGGGGCCCGGTCGGTGATGGCCGCGTACACCGAGACCGACGGGGTGCCCGCCTCGGCCGACGCCCGGCTGCTGACCGGGGTGCTGCGCGAGGAGTGGGGGTTCACCGGCACGGTGGTCGCGGACTACTTCGGCGTCGGCTTCCTGCGCACCCAGCACCGGCTCGCCGAGGACCGCGCCGGTGCCGCCCACCTGGCGCTGGAGGCGGGCGTGGACGTGGAGCTGCCCACCGTGGACTGCTACGGCACGTCGCTGGTCGACGCCGTCGAGGCGGGCCGCGTCCCGGAGGCCCTGGTGGACCGGGCGGCCCGCCGGGTGCTGCTCCAGAAGTGCGAGCTGGGCCTGCTGGACCCCGACTGGGACCCGGAGCCGGCCGGTCCCGTGGTCCTGGACTCCCCCGACGGGCGGGCGCTGGCCCGGCGGCTGGCGGAGGAGTCGGTGATCCTGCTGGAGAACCCGGCGGACCTGCTCCCGCTGGCCCCCGGCGCCCGGATCGCGGTGGTCGGCCCGCGCGCCGCCGACCCGCTGGCCATGCTCGGCTGCTACTCCTTCCCGGCCCACGTCCTCCCCCACCACCCGGGTGTCGCGCCGGGCATCGCGGTCCCGACCGTGCTGGAGGCGCTGCGGGACGAACTCCCGGACGCGGAGGTCACGTTCGCGCCAGGGTGCGGGGTCTCGGACGCGGACTCCTCCGGGTTCGCCGGGGCGGTGGCCCGCGCGGCGGAGGCAGACGTGTGCGTGGCGGTGCTCGGCGACCGGGCCGGGCTGTTCGGGCGCGGCACCTCCGGCGAGGGCTGCGACGCGGCCGACCTGCGCCTGCCGGGCGTCCAGGGCGACCTGCTGGACGCCCTGGTGGCGACCGGTACGCCGGTGGTGCTGGTGCTGCTCACCGGGCGCCCCTACGCGCTGGGCCGCTGGGCGGGGCGGCTGGGCGCGGTGGTGCAGGCGTTCTTCCCCGGCGAGGAGGGCGGCCCGGCGCTGGCCGGGGTCCTGGCGGGCCGGGTGAACCCCTCCGGGCGCCTGCCGGTGAGCGTGCCGCGTACGCCGGGCGGCCAGCCGTGGACCTACCTCCAGCCGCCGCTGGGCCTGGCGAGCGAGGTCAGCAGCCTCGACCCGACCCCGCTGCACCCCTTCGGCCACGGCCTGTCGTACACCGCCTTCGCCTGGACGGACTTCGGCCCGCCGGAGGCGGAGACCGGCACGGACGGCTCGTACGAGGTGACGCTGACCGTGCGCAACACCGGGGCGCGGACGGGCGCGGAGGTGGTCCAGCTCTATCTGCACGACCCGGTGGCCTCGGTGACCCGGCCGGACGTACGGCTGGTCGGCTACCAGCGGGTCGAGCTGGCGCCCGGCGAGGCCCGCCGGGTCACCTTCGCCTTCCACGCCGACCTGGCGTCCTTCACCGGCCTCGCGGGCGTGCGGGTGGTCGAGCCGGGGCTGCTGGAACTGCGGCTCGGCCCGTCCGGCGCCGAGGTCCGGCACACCACCCGGCTGCGGCTGACCGGGCCGGTTCGGGAGGCCGGGCCGGACCGGGTGCTGCGCTGCCGGACCTCGGTGACACCGGTGGGGTAGGCCGGGAACGGCGAAGGCCGCCCCGGTCGGAACCGGAGCGGCCTTCGTACTTGAGCGCTGGGCAGGGATTGCACCTGCATTTCCCCGCAGGAAGCGGGGCGTCTT
>NZ_WWKH01000182.1:0-8895 GCF_009865595.1 Streptomyces sp. SID1328
TCCGCGCGGGTGGCGGGGCTGCCGGGCAGCGGGGCGCCGTCGGGGCCGAGGTGGTGGCGGGCGAGGATGCCGGGCAGATAGCCGGGCGCGGTCTCGGGGGTGTAGTAGGGCTCCAGCGGCGGCAGCGCGCCGGACCGCTCCAGCAGGGCGGCGATCCGGGCGCGGGCCGCGTCGAAGGCGCCCGCGTACGAACCGTCCCCGGCGGCGACCCCCTGCCGGGCCAGCCACTCCGGGTCCGGCTCCGGCCGGTGCCCGGCGTCCAGCCGGTCCCAGGAGGTGAGGCACCCGGAGCCCAGGAAGTGGTGGTTGCCCAGCGCCTCCCGCACCCCGAGGTCGGTCAGCACGGCCGTCGGAATGCGCCGGTGGAGGGACTCCAGGGCCGCGGTGGAGCTGACGGTGACCAGGAGGTCGGTCCGGTCCAGCACCTCGCCCATGTGCCCGTAGACCAGACGGAGGTTGGCCGGCAGCTCCCGCCCCCGGACCAGCTTCTGGTACGGCAGCTCCTCGATGTGCGTGGTGTGTTCACCGGGCTTGGAGCGCAGCTTGAGCAGCACCTCGCGCTCGGGGTGCCGCCGGGCGTGGGAGATGAGCCGGTCCAGCAGGTAGGTCCGGTCGGCGCGGTTCTCCGGTACGGAGGGCTGCGCGGCGAACGTCACGGTGCAGGGCGTGAGCCCCTGCTCCGCGGAGGGCGACCTTTCACCCGCGTACGCCTCCCCGCCGAGGAACGGCAGCGCCACCTCGGTGACCGCCCCGGCGTCCGCCCCGACCCCCTCGTACACCGCGCGGAACCGGTCGGCGTCCTGGGCCGAGTTGGCGAGGACGAGGTCGGCGCCGTGCCGCAGCAGCAGGCCGTCGGCGAGCTTCTCGTAGACGACACCGACGTAACCGGTGACGACGACCGGGCGCGGACCGCTCCCCCAGGCGTGCTTCAGGCCGTGCAGCATGGCCTGCACCCCGCCGCCGACCAGCGCGAGGACCAGGATGTCGTAGGACTCCCCGGTCATGGCGCGCAGGAACTCCGCGCCGGTGACCTCGCGGAGCGAGTCGGCGGTGGCGCCGGTCTCCGCGAGCTGGCGGGGTGTCGGGGTGGCCCGGCCCCGCAGGAGGTAGCCGTCGAGCCGTCCGGCAGCGGCGGGAGCGATACGGCGCGCGGTGAGCGCGCCCCACTTCCACCGGGTGTCGGAATCGGCGAGGACGGCGATCCGCGGGGACTTCGTTGCACTTGCTGGCACGCCGAAGACGCTAGGAAGCGATTCGTAGCCCCGGCCCAACCCGAACTCAACAAACGGTTAACAGCACATCGACGAATGGGGATTCGGGCCCGGATCGACCTCGGGGAAAACCCGGTTCACGGCTTCGCCACGCGTCGTTCACCCGGTATCAAGGCGAGCGTCGACACGAATGCCGGGCCCCGCCCTAACGTCCTCGGCGTGGTCAAGCTCTCGGTCATCGTGCCGTTCTACAACGTGCAGCAATACGCGCCGGACACATTGAGGAGTCTTCGTGCGAACGCGCGGGACGATTACGAGTTCATTCTCGTGGACGACTGTTCCCGCGACGGGACACCGGGCATCCTCGAGCGCGCCGAACGCGAACTGCCGGGCGCCGTCGTCGTCCGGCACGAGCGCAACGGCGGGCTGGCGACCGCCCGCAACACCGGTCTGGACCGGGCGCGCGGCGAGTACCTGACGTTCCTCGACGGCGACGACTGGCTCGCCCCCGGCTACTACGACCAACTGGTCGCCCGCATGGATGACTTGGGGTGCGACTTCCTGCGCACCGACCATGTCCAGTGCACCGCGCGGGCCCGGTCGGTGCACCGGGTGCCGCACGGCCGGCGCGATGTCGTCCTGGACCCGAGGGCAGCCATCCTGCCCGCGGACCGGTCGACCTCGGTGGACTACGCGTACGCCTGGGCCGGGATCTACCACCGGCGGCTCGCGGAGCGGGGGCTGCTGCACTTCACGGACGGACTGCGCACGGCGGAGGACCGGCCGTGGATCTGGCGGCTGCACCGGGAGGCGGAGTCGTTCGCCGTGGTCGGGCTGCTCGGCGTCTTCTACCGGCGCGGGGTCGCCTCCTCGCTGACCCAGATCGGCGATGTCCGCCAGCTCGATTTCCTGCGCGCCTTCGACCAGGTCATAGCGGAAACAGCCGCCGACCGGGATGCGAAGGAACTGCTGCCGAAGGCCGTGCGCACCTATTGCGCGATCATTTCCCACCATCTGGGAAGCATCGAAAGGTTCGAGCCCCCGGTGGCGAGAAAACTGAAATCCCTGAGCGCGGCCGCCCTCAGGCGCATGCCGCAGGACGTGCTGAACGAGGCGCTGGACTCGATGGACCTGGCCCGCGCCACCCGGCTGCGCCGCCTGCGCCGCCGCCCCTCCCCCGCCGGGGCCGCCGCGTGACCACCCAGATCTTCCAGGCGTCCACGCTGTACGGCGTGGCCACGCTGGCCGCCGCCCTGGACTCCGGCTGCTTCGCCCCCGCCGACCGGCGCCTGCTGCTGGTCTGCAACAACGCGGCCACCCCGGAAACCACGCCCCCGCTGGACGAGATGCCCGGCTTCGAGCGGCTGCGGGACCGGTTCGACGACGTACTGTCCTACAACGAGACCATCCACCCCTTCCACCCCGGCGGCTGGCTGCCCCGCGTAGACGACATGCCACTGTGGCAGCGGTACTTCCGCCACGAGTGGCGACTCGGAGACGGGCCGGTCGAGTTGGCGGTCGAGTCGATCCAGGTCAACCCGTCGCTGGCGCTCGCGCAGATCTTCACCGGCGCCCCGGTCACGGTCTACGCCGACGGCCTGATGAGCTACGGCCCCACCCGCAACAAGATCGACCCGCTGGTCGGCACCCGCGTGGACCGGCTGCTCCACCTCGACCTCGTACCGGGCCTTCAGCCCTTGCTGCTCACCGAGTTCGGGGTGCCGGCCGAGATGGTGCCGACCGCGGCCTTCACCAAGGTGCTGACGGAACTCGCGGGCACCGGCGACGAGTTGCCCGAGATCGGGGAACCCGCGCTGCTGCTGGGCCAGTACCTCTCCGCGCTGGACATCCTCACCCCGGACGAGGAGGAGGCGCTGCACGTCCGCATGCTGCGCGGCGCGGTCCGGCTGGGCCACACCCGCGTGGTGTTCAAGCCGCACCCCACCGCACCGGCCCGCTACGCCCGCACCCTGGAGGAGGAGGCGGAGCGGCTCGGGGCGGACCTCACGGTGCTGGACACCCCGGTGCTGGCCGAGGTGCTGTACCAGCGGATGCGCCCGGCGCTTGTCGTCGGCTGCTTCTCCACCGCCCTGCTGACCGCCGCCACGCTGTACGGCCTGCCGGTGGCGCGGGTCGGCACCGGCACCCTGCTGGAGCGGCTCGCCCCGTACGAGAACAGCAACCGCGTGCCGGTCACCGTGGTCGACGCGCTGCTGCCCGAGCTGGGCGACCGGGCGGCCGTCACCGAGGGGCGGCGCGGCATGGCGGTCGCCGAACTGGGCGAACTGGTGCGCGCGGTGGGCTTCGCCATGCAGCCGAAGATCCTGCCCGGGCTGCGCGCCGACGTGGAGGGCTTCCTCGCCCGGCACCTGGACCCGGCCACCCTGCGCTACTTCAAGCGCCGCCGGCTGACCGTGCTCGGGCTGCCCGGCGGGGTGCCCGCGCAGCTCGCGTTCATCCCGCGCAACGCCACCGTCCGCCGGGTGGCCCGCCGCGCCCGCGGCCTGCGCCGGACCGCCCGCGGCTGAACCGCCCTGCTACCGACCGATTCGATGCCAAGGACTGTGCAGATGACCGCCACCTCGCCGCCGGCCGCGCCCGCCGGCCTCTCCCAGCCGGTCGCCACCGGGGCGCGGGGGCGGCTGCTCGCCCTGGACGGGCTGCGGCTCGTGGCCGCGCTGATGGTGTGCATGTACCACTACACCGGGCGCGGCGGGACGATATCGGAGTCCTGGCACCAGAGCCCGTCCGAGGTCTTCCCCCGGCTCTCCCAGATCACCCCCTACGGCTGCCTGGGCGTGCAGTTCTTCTTCGTGATCAGCGGCTTCGTGATCTGCATGAGCGGCTGGGGCCGCACGCTCGGCGACTTCTTCCGCTCCCGCGTGGCCCGTCTCTACCCCGCCTACTGGGTGGCGCTGGTGCTGGTCACCGGGGCGGCCTTCGTGCTGCCGGTGGTGGTGCACCCGGTGCGGGCGGACGAGTTCCTGGTCAACCTGACCATGCTCCAGCAGCCGATGGGCGCCTCCCGGATACTCGGCGTCTGCTGGACGCTCTGGGTGGAGGTCCGGTTCTACGCGCTGTTCGCCCTGTTCGTGGTGTGGCGCGGGGCGACCTACCGGCGCGTGGTGCTGTTCGCCTGCGTCTGGACGCTGGCCGCCGCGATCTCCACCACCGCGGGCAACGCCCTCACCGACGCCCTCGTCATGCCGGAGTACGCGCCGTTCTTCGTCGGCGGACTCGCGCTGTACCTGGTCCACCGCTTCGGCGGCAGCCCGCTGCTGTGGGGGCTGGTGGCGATGTCCTGGCTGCTCGGGCAGAGCGCGGCCGTGCGCGGGCTGTGGCATCCGGGGGCACACGGCGACTTCACCCGGCACCCGGTGGTGATCGTCGCCGTGGTCACGCTGGCCTTCGCCTCGGTGGCGGCCGTGGCTCTCGGCTGGACCCGGTGGGCGTCCTGGCCGTGGCTGGTGACGGCGGGCGCGCTGACGTACCCGTTCTACCTGGTGCACGAGCACCTGGGCTGGTTCGCGGTCCGGGTGCTGCACCGGGGGCTGGGGCTCGGGGCGTGGCCGACGCTGGGACTGACGGTGGCGGGGATGCTGGCGCTGGCGTGGCTGCTGCACCGGTTCGTGGAGAAGCCGTTCGGGCCCCGGCTGCGCCGGGCGCTCAAGAGCTGACGTCAGCGGATGCCGTACGCGGCCTCGATCCCGGCCACGATCAGCTTCAGGCCGCCTCAGCGTGGACGCCCGGCCGGAGCCCAGGGGGATTACGGGCGGGCGACCGCGCCCCGGACGGCACGGTGGACGGCGTCCGCCTCTTCGACGCCTTCCGGGGCCCGCACGGCCCCCCGGGATCCTGGGGGCGCATGGCAGCCTGCCCTGAACTAGCCCGCGGCCAGCGACAGCTTCACCGCGAAGCCGAGGAAGAGCACCCCGGCCGCCGAGGTGGCCGTCGCCGACAGCCGCCTGCGGCGGCGGAACGCGGCGGCCAGCCTGGTGCCGCCGAAGATCAGGGCACTGAGGTAGAGGACGCTCGCGGCCTGCGCGAAGGCGCCGAGGACGACGAAGGACAGCGCCGGGTAGGCGTAGGCCGGGTCCACGAACTGCACGAAGAAGGCCACGAAGAACAGGATCGCCTTCGGGTTGAACAGGCTGACCACCAAGGCCCGCCGGAACGGCCGCTCGGCCTCCGGCCCCTCCTCGGCGGTGGCCTCCGCCACGACCGGCGCCCGCCGGGTCCGCCACATCTGCCAGGCGGCCCGCAGCATCCCGATCGCCAGCCAGGTCAGATAGCCGGCCCCGGCGTACTTCACGATCCCGAACAGCACGGCGTTGGCCTGCAACAGCGAGGCCACCCCGGCCGCGGACAACGTCATCAGCACGGTGTCCCCGCACCACACCCCGGCAGCCGCGGTGTACCCCGGCCTGATCCCCTTCCGGGCGGCCACGGACAGCACGTACAGGGAATTGGGTCCCGGAAGCAGAATAATGAGCAGCAGCCCGGCCAGGTAGGCGGGCAGATCAATGACGCCGAACATGGATGCGAGTGTCGCACGCGGCCACCAGTGGCTCAGCGGGCGTCCGGGGGCTGATACGTCCCCCACACCGAGCGCAGCGTGTCGCAGACCTCGCCCAGGGTGGCCTCGGCGCGGAGGGCGCGTTTCATGGGTGGGAGGACGTTGGCCGTGCCCTCGGCGGCCGCGCGGAGGGCGAGGAGGGCCGCGTCGGCGGTGCGGGCGTCGCGGCGGGCCCGCAGGCGGGCGAGGCGTTCGCGCTGGCGGGTCTCCAGGGCGGGGTCCACGCGGAGCGGGGCGTAGGGCTCCTCCTCGTCCAGGCGGAAGCGGTTCACCCCGACCACCACCCGCTCCCCGGCCTCCGTCTCGCGGGCGATCCGGTACGCGTTCCGCTCGATCTCGCCCTTCTGGTACCCGAGTTCGATGGCAGCCTCCGCCCCGCCCAGCTCCTCGACCCGGCGCAGCAGCCCCAGCGCGGCCCGCTCCACGTCGTCGGTGAGCCGCTCCACCGCGTACGACCCGGCGAAGGGGTCGACGGTCGCGGTCAGGTCGGTCTCGTGAGCGAGGATCTGCTGGGTGCGCAGGGCGAGGCGGGCGCTCTTGTCGGTGGGCAGCGCGATGGCCTCGTCGAAGGCGTTGGTGTGCAGGGACTGGGTGCCGCCGAGGACCGCCGCGAGCGCCTGCACGGCGACCCGGACGAGGTTCGCCTCCGGCTGCTGGGCGGTGAGCTGGACCCCGGCCGTCTGGGTGTGGAAGCGCAGCATCCACGACCTCGGGTCCCGCGCCCCGAACTCCTCCCGCATGAGCCGGGCCCACATCCGGCGCGCGGCACGGAACTTGGCGACCTCCTCCAGCAGGGTCGTACGCGCCACGAAGAAGAAGGACAGGCGGGGCGCGAAGTCGTCCACGTCCATGCCGGCCGCGAGCGCGGCGCGGACGTAGGCGACCGCGTCCGCCAGCGTGAACGCGATCTCCTGCGCGGGCGAGGCTCCGGCCTCGGCCATGTGGTAGCCGGAGATGGAGATGGTGTTCCACCTCGGCAGGGCGGCGGCGCAGTACGCGAAGAGGTCGGCGGTCAGCCGGAGGGAGGGGCGGGGCGGGAAGATGTAGGTGCCGCGCGCGATGTACTCCTTGAGGATGTCGTTCTGGACGGTGCCGGTCAGGCGGTCGCCCGGTATCCCGCGTTCCTCGGCCACCAGCTCGTACAGGAGCAGCAGTACGGCCGCCGGGGCGTTGATCGTCATCGAGGTGGACACCCGGTCCAGCTCGATCCCGTCGAACAGCTCCCGCATGTCCTCGATCGAGTCCACCGCCACCCCGACCCGGCCGACCTCGCCGCGCGCGAGGGGCGCGTCGGAGTCGTACCCCATCTGGGTCGGCAGGTCGAAGGCGACCGAGAGGCCGGTGACGCCGTGGGCGATCAGGTCGCGGTAGCGGGCGCCCGACTCGGCGGCGGTGCCGAAACCGGCGTACTGGCGCATGGTCCAGGGGCGGCCGGTGTACATGGTCGGGTACACGCCACGGGTGTAGGGGTACGCGCCCGGTTCGCCCAGATCGGTGGCGGGGTCCCAGCCGGTCAGTGCCTCGGGGCCGTAGACCGGCTCGACGGGCGTGCCCGACTCCGACTCTCGCGCCATGGCTGCCTCCGGGATCCGGGAGGGTCGGTCGCCTTCCACGATGCCTCGTTGTTCGGCGGCGGGCGCGCGGGGGAAGCATCCTCGGCATGAGGATTCCGGGCAGAACCGTCGCCCTGTTCGCCTCGGCCGCCGCCCTCGCCGTGGCGCTCGGGGGGTGCAAGCCACCGCCGGAAGGGGCCGACGGGAAGCCGCAGTACCCGGTCCACTTCGACACGCCGTCCGTCCGGCCCCGGACCACGGCTCGGGCCCTGTTCGCGCGCGGGGACAGCGGGACCGGCGTGCGCGAGCTGCAGGCCCGGCTACGGCAGGTGCAGTGGCTGAACGACGGGCCGACGGGTGAGTACGACGACCTCACCGAGCAGGCGGTCAGCGGCTTCCAGGGCAAGCGCGGCCTCCCCCGTACGGGCGGCGTGGACACCGTCACCTGGCAGCGGCTGGTGGCGATGACGCACCGGCCGGGCCAGTGGGAGCTGTATCTGATGGGCGGCCAGCCCGCCGCCGCGCCCGACCCGCGCTGTCTGACCGGGCGGGTGCTGTGCGTGAGCAAGACCAGCCGGACCCTGCGCTGGATGATCGACGGCCGCACGCTCACCACGGTCTCGGTCCGCTTCGGCTCGCAGTACACCCCGACCCGCGAGGGTGTGTTCAGCATCTACTGGAAGTCCCGGCACCACGTGTCGACGCTCTACGACTCCCCGATGCCGTACGCCATGTTCTTCAGCGGCGGCCAGGCGATCCACTACTCCTACGACTTCGCGGCGCACGGGTACGCGGGCGGTTCGCACGGGTGCGTGAACGTGCGCGACGAGGGGGCGATCGCGTCGCTCTTCGCGCAGGTGCGGAACGGGGACCGGGTGGTGGTGTACCGGTGAGCGTCTTCCACCGGTGAAGTGGGGGCGCGGGCGGGACCGGGGGAACGTGTCCCGCCCGCGCCAATGCACGAGCCTTCGGGTACGGGGGGAACCCCGGCTCAGTGCTACGGCCGATGACCAGTCGGCTCACTCAGTACTGCGCCGTCGCCTCCAGAAACGTCACACCTTTCCGAAACTATTTTTTGGAAGTGACAAAGTCCCAGCTCAGAGGGGATCTGGCGGGTCGACGGGAGGTTGAGGCGAAGGCGCGGGCGAGGGGTGTGGCCGTCGTCGTCGCCCTGGTTGCCGTCGTGCCGGCCGCCGCTCCCGTCGTCGCCCTGGTTGCCGTCGTCCCGGCCGCCGTTCCCGTCCTCGTCGCCCCCGCCGTCCGTGCCCCGGTGGTCGTGGGTGCGGCCGTTCACCTCGGCGGCGGTGAGCAGGGCACGGCAGTAGACCTTGACCCGCGTCGGGCCGCCCGCGAGGCCCTCCAGGGTCCGCCGGTTCCCGGCGTCCGGCTCCCGGCCTTCCCGCAGGTCGCGGCACGCCGTGGCGGCGGCCCACCAGCGGGCGCCGGGGCGGCGTGAGGGCTGGACGGAGGAGGGCTGGTCCGTGGCCTTGCCGGTGCTCGCGGCTTCGTCGTCCGATGCGTCGGGGGCCGGTGCGCGCGGGGTCAGGTCCGGGGT
>NZ_WWKH01000183.1:0-1955 GCF_009865595.1 Streptomyces sp. SID1328
AAGCCCACCTCCACACCCCCGAAACCGCAGCCGAAGCCCAAGCCGACCCCCACGCCGGCCCCGACCCCCACCCCTGCGCCGCCCCCGCCCCGGTCCTACGAGCTGAGTGCACTCGACTACGACCTCACCGGCGACGGCACCGAGCCCGAGGTGCGGCTCGGCGACAGCAGTTGGGTGTGGCAGCGGTACGGCATGTCGATCGGCGGCGAGCGCTACTCCCCCGGTGTCACGGTGCGCGGCGACTCCTCGGTGACCGTCGACCTGAACCGCGAGTGCAGCGCCTATGACGCGGTGGTCGGGGTGGACGACATGACGCTCGGCCTCGGCAAGGTCGCCTTCGCCGTGTACGCGGACGGCGCCCGCCTCTGGCAGTCCGGCACGGTCTCCGGCGGCGACCCGGCGGTACCGGTCCACGTCAGCCTGGCCGGGCGGAAGACGGTACGGCTGGTGGTGGAGCCCAGGGGCACCACCTTCGACCAGGCGGCCCTGGCGGACTGGGCCACGTCGCGGTTCAGCTGCGGGTAGGAGGTGTGTTGTCGGTCAGGCCGCCTGACCGACAACACACCCCCTTAGCTCGGCCGGGCCCCGGCCCGCAGGGCACCTCGCTGGGGGGCGATCCCGGCCGGGACGGCGCGGGCGCGGGCCGGGGTGCCGGTCCAGCAGGTGCCGCGGCGGGCCAGGAGGCGGCGGAGCCAGAGTTCCAGGGAGACGAGGTCGGCCAGGCCGTCCAGCGGAAGGGGCTCCCCGGCGGCGGCCTCCCGGAGTGCCTTGCGGACCACGCGGGCCTCGACGAGCCCGGCGTCCGCGAGCAGCGGGGTGTCGAAGAGGTCGACCAGGGAGTCGGCGGCCAGCCGCAGGCCCGTGCGGGCGGCGGCGGCCGAGGACGCGTGGGACGGGGTGCCCCAGCCGGGCGGCAGGTCGGTGACCCCGGCGCCCTCCAGCACCGTGCGCAGTACGGCGGCGCGGGCTCCGGGCTTGACGCGCAGGGCCTCGGGGAGGTCGCGGCAGGCGCGGACGACCTGGTTGTCGAGGAAGGGCGCGTGCAGCCGCTGCGAGCGCACCTCGGCGGCCTGTTCGAGGACGCGGAGATCGGCCGCGTGCCGGGCGAGGACGGTACGGGCGCGGAACTCGCCGGGTCTCTGTCCGGGCCCGCCGGCCGCCCGGTCGGCCCCGGTCTGCAGGAGAACCGATACTTCGGCCAGTGCTTCCCCGGTGAGCCACCGGGCGGCCGGACCGGGTCTCGCCCAGGTCAGCGCGGCGAGCGAGGCGCCGACCGCCCCCTTGGGCTCGTCGAACCGCCGCCGCATCAGCCGCTCGGCCAGTGCCTCCAGACCGGTGCGGTAAGGGGTACGGGACAGCCGCCGGGCGGCGCCGTACACGCGGGCGGGGACCAGGACCGAGCCGTCGGCGCGGGTGAGGGCGGCGACCGGGCGGACCAGATGGCGCCGCTGGCGGTCGAGCAGCAGGTCGGCCAGCCGGGCCGGGTGGGCGTCGAGCACCTGGCGGGCGCCGTGGCCGGTGAAGTGGTCGGCGCTGCCGGCGGCGAGCCGGGTGCGGTGCCGGGCGGCGGTGACCAGGGAGGGGCCGGGCTCGTCGGTGAGGGGGCCGTCCAGGTCGGCGTAGGGGAGGGTGTCCTCGGCGCCGGTGACCACCACGTGGTGCAGGCGGGGGTTGGCGGCGAGGGCTCCGGCGCGCTCGAGTTCGGCCTCGCGGCCGCCGACGGCCAGGTCGTTGAAGGTGACGGCGAGGAGGCGCTCGCCCGCGCCGGTGCCGTGTCCGAGGAGGGTGCCGGGTCTGCCGGGGAGCCCGGCGGCGAGGAGGGCCAGGGTGCCGGAGGCGGGGCCGCCGGAGAGGTCGGCGCCGATGCCGGGCACCGGCATGCCGCGTGCCGCCCGCCGTTCGGCCGGGCCCATGCCGGGCACCGGGCCGGGGTCGAGTCCCGGCACGTGCCGGGG
>NZ_WWKH01000184.1:0-1826 GCF_009865595.1 Streptomyces sp. SID1328
CCGGGAACTTCCGCGGCGCCGGGGCCCATCGGGCGGGGGGACACGGAGAGTTCGGTCAGGGCGGGCAGTTCACGGGTCTCGTCGTAGGCGCTCTGCCAGCCGTGGGCGGCGGCGGGGTCGGCGTACCCCTCGTAGGAGGGGGCCGGGGCGGCCGGGGGGTGGAAGACGATCGGCGGGACCGGCGCGGCACCGACCGCCTCGTGCGCGCCGTACACCTCCGACTCGCACTCGCGTTCGGTAGACATGATCGTCGAATTGTAGGGAGGCGGACGTGTCCGGAACACCCCTGCGCGAAACCCGTGCAAACCGACACGTCCCACGTGGTGGAGAACACACGCGCCACCCCTCCGGGGGCCGTAAGCTCGCGGGCATGCAGGTGATCCAGTCGACCAAGCTCGCCAACGTCTGTTACGAGATCCGGGGCCCGGTGCTCGAGGAGGCGATGCGACTGGAGGCGGCCGGTCACCGCATCCTGAAGCTCAACACCGGCAACCCGGCCGCCTTCGGCTTCGAGTGCCCCCCGGAGATCCTGGAGGACATCCTCCGCAACGTCTCCACGGCCCACGGCTACGGGGACGCCAAGGGCCTGCTGGCCGCCCGCCGCGCGGTGGTCATGCACAACCAGACCCTCGGCATCGAGACCGACGTCGAGCACGTCTTCATCGGCAACGGCGTCTCCGAGCTGATCGTGATGGCCATGCAGGCCCTGCTCGACGACGGCGACGAGGTCCTCGTACCCGCTCCGGACTACCCCCTGTGGACGGCGGCCGTCTCGCTGTCCGGCGGCACCGCGGTGCACTACCGGTGCGACGAGCAGGCCGACTGGATGCCCGACCTCGCGGACATCGAGCGCAAGATCACCGACCGCACCAAGGCCCTGGTGATCATCAACCCGAACAACCCCACGGGCGCGGTCTACGACGAGGCGATGCTCAAGGGTCTGACCGACCTGGCCCGCCGCCACAACCTGCTGGTCTGCTCCGACGAGATCTACGACAAGATCCTCTACGACGGCGCCGTCCACACCCCCACCGCCAAGGTCGCCCCCGACCTGCTCACCCTCACCTTCAACGGCATGTCGAAGGCGTACCGGGTGGCCGGCTACCGGGTCGGCTGGATGGCCGTCTCCGGCCCGCGCGCACACGCCGACTCCTACCTGGAGGGCCTGACGATCCTGGCCAACATGCGGCTGTGCGCCAACATGCCGGGCCAGCACGGCGTGGTCGCGGCGCTCAGCGGCCGCCAGACGATCAACGACCTGGTGCTGCCGGGCGGCCGGCTGAAGGAGCAGATGGACACGGCGTACGAGCTGCTCACGCGGATTCCCGGCGTCAGCTGCGTACGGCCCAAGGGCGCGCTCTACCTCTTCCCGCGCCTGGACCCGAAGGTGTTCAAGGTCAGGGACGACCGGCGGCTCGTACTGGACCTGCTGCGCCAGGAGAAGATCATGGTGGTCCAGGGCACCGGCTTCAACTGGCCCGAGCCGGACCACTTCCGGGTCGTCACCCTGCCCAACGTCGCCGATCTGACGGACGCGGTGACCCGGATCGGGACCTTCCTGGACGGCTACGGCCAGCTGTAGGACTGACTCGACTCAACTTTAGACTCGATCCAAGCTAGGATGGTTTCCTGTCAGCGCAGAGGAGGCCGTCCCATGTACGAACCGATCCGCACCAAGTCGGTCCACAGCACCCCGGCGGCCCCGGACTTCCCGCACCGCTCCCGTGACGAGGAGCTGGACATCCAGCTGGCCGGGCACCTCGCCGCCCTGCTCGCCGTCACCGACGAGCTGCGCGGTCCGGCCGCCGGCCCCGAGCTGGACACGG
>NZ_WWKH01000002.1:0-10263 GCF_009865595.1 Streptomyces sp. SID1328
GCACCGGCACCGCGCGGCCCGCCGAGACCACGTAGGGCGGCAGCGGGGTGTCGTCGTCGGCCGGGGCGAGCACCGAGACCTCGTGGCCGAGGCGGATGAAGTACTCGGCGAGGTCCCGGATGTGGAACTGGACGCCACCGGGCACGTCCCAGGAGTACGGGCAGACGATCCCGATTCTCACGCGGGTCCCTTCGCCGGGTCGAGGTCGGCGAGCCACAGCCGCTGGAGCATGTGCCAGTCCTCCGGGTGCTCGGCGATCCCGGAGGCGAAGGCGTCGGCCAGCGCCTGGGTCATCGCGGCCGTCTTCTCGATCCGTGTACCCGTGCCGGGCACCTCGACCGGCGGGTGCACCCGGCCCTGCATCACCGGCGAGTCGTCGTACCAGAGGGTGACCGGGAGCAGCTGGGCGCCGGTCTGCTGGGCGAGCAGGGCGGGCCCGGCGGGCATCCGGGCGCGCTCGCCGAAGAAGTCGACCTCGACGCCGGCGGCCGACAGGTCCCGGTCCGCGACCAGGCAGACCAGGCCGCCGTCGCGCAGCCGCCGGGCCAGGGTGCCGAACGCGGAGGCCCCGCTGTGCGCCAGCACCTCCATGCCCAGGCCCTCGCGGTAGGCGACGAACCGGTCGTACAGCGTCTCCGGCTTCAGGCGCTCGGCGACGGTCGTGAAGGGGATGCCGAGCGTGGTGGTGACCCAGGCGCCGGCCAGGTCCCAGTTGGCCAGGTGCGGCAGCGCCAGTATCACGCCCTTGCCCGCGGCCAGGCCGTCCGTCAGGTGGTGGGCGCCCTTGGGGTCGAAGCCGGTGCGCACCCGCTCCGCGCTCCAGGCGGGCAGCCGGAAGGACTCCATCCAGTACCGCAGGTAGGAGCGCATGCCCGCGCGGGACAGCTCCGCGAGCCGTTCCGGGGAGGCGCCGGGCACCACGCGGGCGTAGTTGGCCTCCAGCCGCTGGACACCCTTGCCGCGCCGCTTCCACGCGGCGTCCGCGACGGTACGGCCCAGCCGGGCGGCGACCGGTTCGGGGAGCTTCTTGACGGTGCTCCAGCCGAGCCCGTACAGCCCGTCGGTGAGGCGTTCGGCGGCGGTCACTTGGCCGCCTCGCTCCCGGTGTCGAGCCGGGCCGCCTCTTCCGCCTCGGCGGACTCCCGGCGCACCGTGACGACCCGCTGGACCAGGGTGACGAGACTGCCCACCGCGACGATCCACAGGGCGACCGGCAGCAGGTACTGGATCCCCGGCACCCCGAACTTGTGCAGGCCCGCGAAACCGGCCGCGACCAGCGAGATCACCAGCCGCTCGGCCCGCTCCACCAGACCGTTCACCGCCACCGGCAGCCCGATCGCCTCGCCGCGCGCCTTGGTGTACGACACCACCTGGCCGCTGGCCAGGCAGAAGATGGAGACCGCGCACAGCACGTCGTCCTGGCCGTTGCCCGCGTACCAGAGGGCGAAGCCGCCGAAGATCGCGCCGTCGGCGACCCGGTCCAGGGTGGAGTCCAGGAAGGCGCCCCAGCGGCTGGAGCGGCCGAGCTGGCGCGCCATGTTCCCGTCGACCAGGTCGGAGAAGACGAAGAGCGTGATCACGATCGTCCCCCAGAAGAACTCTCCCCGGGGGTAGAAGACCAGCGCACCCGCGACCACACCCGCGGTGCCGATGAGCGTCACCGCGTCGGGGCTCACCCCCCGCCGGATGAGAAACGCGGCGAACGGCGTGAGGACACGCGTGAAGAATGCACGCGCGTACTTGTTCAGCATGGCCTTCCCGACGGTCGGTGTCGCCGTGGCCCCTGGTGGCCGTCGGCTGGCCCATCGTAGCCACGCGCGCCCGCGCACGGGGGCGCGCACCCTCCGCCACGGCACGATCCGTGACATGCACACGGTGACGCACGGGCCTCCGAGGGTCCGTCGTATGGACGCGGCATGACGGGAGTGGAAAGCTCGAAGGACCGCGGGCGCCGCCGGAGCCGCCGCACCCACGCGGGACCCCGCCGCGTTCGCGTCCCCGATGACCTCACCGTGCACGGGAGGCAGAACCATGGGCGACAAGACGCACGCACACCCCGGAGCCGCCGGCAGAGCAGTGACGGCCGACCACCCCGCGTCCGTACGGAACGTGGTGCTGGTCGGCCCCTCCGGATCGGGCAAGACCACCCTGGTGGAGGCCCTCGCACTCACCGCGGGGGCGGTGAACCGGGCGGGCCGCGTCGAGGACGGCGGCACCGTATCCGACCACGACGACATCGAGCACCGCCAGCACCGCTCCGTACAGCTCTCGCTGGTCCCCGTCGAATGGGACGGCATCAAGATCAACCTCCTCGACACCCCCGGATACGCCGACTTCGTCGGGGAGCTCAGGGCCGGTCTGCGCGCGGCGGACGCGGCCCTCTTCGTCGTCTCCGCCGCCGACGGCGTGGACGGCGCGACCCGGATGGTGTGGGAGGAGTGCCAGGCCGTCGGCATGCCCCGCGCCATCGTCGTCACGCACCTGGAGTCCGCCCGCGCCGACTTCGAGGAGATGACCCGGGTGTGCGCCGAGGCGTTCGGCGCCGACGACCCCGACGCCGTCCTCCCCCTCTACCTCCCGTTGCGCGGCGCCGCCGGACCCGACGGCCACGCCCCGGTGACCGGCCTGGTCGGCCTGCTCTCGCGGAAGCTCTTCGACTACTCCCCCGGCGAACGCAAGGAGTCCGAACCCGGCGGGGACCAGCTGCCCGCCCTGGAGGGCGCCCGCGACCGGCTCATCGAGGGGATCATCGCCGAGAGCGAGGACGAGACCCTCATGGACCGCTACCTCGGCGGCGAACAGGTCGACGTCAAGACCCTCATCGAGGACCTCGAACGCGCCGTCGCCCGGGGCACCTTCCACCCCGTCCTCGCCGCCGCGCCCGCCGCCGAGGGTGCCCGCCAGGGCCTCGGCACGGTGGAACTCCTGGAACTGATCACCCGAGGGTTCCCCACCCCCTTCGAGCACCCGCTGCCCGACGTCACCGACCTCGGCGGCACCCCCCGCGAGCTGAGCCCCTGCGACACCGAGGGCCCGCTGGTCGCCGAGGTCGTCAAGACCTCCTCCGACCCCTACGTGGGCCGCCTCTCCCTGGTCCGCGTCTTCTCCGGCACCCTGCGCCCCGAGGACACCGTCCACGTGTCCGGACACGGCCTCGCCGACCGGGGCCACGAGGACCACGACGTCGACGAGAAGGTCGGCGCCCTCTCCATGGCCTTCGGCAAACAGCAGCGCCCGGTCACCCGGGCGGTCGCCGGCGACCTCGTCTGCGTCGCCAAGCTCGGCCGCGCCGAGACCGGCGACACCCTCTCCGCCAAGGACGACCCCCTGCTCATGGAGCCCTGGCGGATGCCCGACCCGCTGCTCCCCCTCGCCATCCAGGCCCACAGCAAGCCCGACGAGGACAAACTCTCCCTCGGCCTCTCCCGGCTCGTCGCCGAGGACCCCACCATGCGCCTCGAACAGAACCAGGACACCCACCAGGTCGTCCTGTGGTGCCTCGGCGAGGCCCACGCCGACGTGGCCCTGGAACGGCTCCGCAGCCGCTACGGCGTCCAGGTCGACGTCGTCCCGCACAAGGTGCCGCTGCGCGAGACCTTCGCCGGCAAGGCGGCCGGACGCGGCCGGCACGTCAAGCAGTCCGGCGGTCACGGCCAGTACGCCATCTGCGAGATCGAGGTCGAGCCGCTGCCCGGCGGCTCCGGCATCGAGTTCGTGGACAAGGTCGTCGGCGGCGCCGTACCCCGCCAGTTCATCCCCTCCGTCGAGAAGGGCGTCCGCGCCCAGGCCGCCAAGGGCGTCGCCGCCGGCCACCCCCTGGTCGACGTGCGCGTCACCCTGCTCGACGGCAAGTCCCATTCCGTCGACTCCTCCGACGCCGCCTTCCAGACCGCGGGCGCCCTCGCCCTGCGCGAAGCCGCCGCCGAGGCCCGCATCCACCTGCTGGAACCGGTCGCCGAGATCGCCGTCCTGGTTCCCGACGACTACGTCGGCGCCGTCATGAGCGACCTGTCGACCCGGCGCGGCCGCGTCCTCGGGACCGAACAGACCGGCGCCGGACGCACCCTGATCCGCGCCGAGGTCCCCGAGTTCGAGATCGGCCGGTACGCCATCGACCTCCGCTCCCTCTCCCACGGCACGGCTTCCTTCAGCCGCGCCTACGCCCGCCACGAACCGATGCCGCCCCAAGTCGCGGAGCGACTGCGCGAACAGGACGGCGAGACCCCGTAACCCCCGGCACCGGCGGGCGGCTTCGGCCGTCCGCCGACGCATGGGGCACCGCTGCCGATACGCTGGCCGACGGGTCCCGGACCGGCCGAACCGGCGCCGTGGCCACGGGACATCGCAACGATGTCCGGTTCGGCAGGTGTGCGCGGCGGGGAAGCCGGGAAGGCCGCAGGAGCGACACGGCGGCGATGGGGGCGGGAATGTCGGTAGGGACGGAATGGGACGGGCCTCAGGTGCCCGTCTCCGGGGACGAGGGCCAGGCGGCGACCCTCGCACTGGCCTCGGCGGCCTACCGGGACACCCCCATGCTCGAGATCAAGAAGGCCGACAACGAGTGGCACACGTCCACCGTCAAGGCCGGCCGCATCCCGCTGTTCCGCCCCAACCTGGGCGAAGCCTTCTCCCGCGCCGTCGCCGACCGCCTCCTCGCACCCGGCCGCAAGCCCCTGATCCAGTCCTTCGGCGCCGACCCCCAGGTCGTCGTCGAACACTGCCTGGCCGCCAACAACATCCGCCGCGAACGCGACAACAAGCTGACCCTGGTGATGGTCGTCTGCGGCCTGATCTTCCTGCCTGGCCTCCTCGGCTGGCTCCTGGTCTTCCTGCTCCGCTCGTTCCTGGCCAAGCGCGAGGGCCGGGCCGGGGCACTGGGCACCGCGCTGCTCGCCGGAGTCGGTGTCCTCGCCGTGCTCTTCCTGCTCAAGCTGCCCTTCGGCGGCTTCTGGGGCTGGTACACCCGCGCCGCCGTCGTCATCCCCGTCCTCGGCTGGTTCTGGGCCCGCCGCGTCTGCGAGCGCACCGCCGCCGACCTGCGCGAACGCTGGGCCGGACTGCTCTCCGGCAGCAGCGTCGGCGCCAAGGTCCCCGAGGCCGTACCCCGCAGCCCCGGCGAGACCGCCGCCGAACAGCTCCGCCAGTCCCTGGCCCGGCTCGGCGCGGAACAGCGCTCCAACTCCGTCTTCTACGCCGGCCCCAAGGGCATCCTCGGCATGGGCACCCGCTGGGGTTCCTGGCAGCTCGCCGAGGAACTCGTCTCCGCCGACCCTCCGCGGGAGATCCACCCCTTCAGGAGCTGGGACGTCATACGCGCCATCCACGACCAGCTCAGCCTGCTGGAGCGCGGCCCCCTCAACACCGGCGGCTTCCCCCGCCCGTCGGTACGGCACTGGATCGTCACCCCGATCGGCGAGAAGGCCGACGAGGTGTCCCGGCCCGACGGCACCGACGTGGAGGCGTTCCAGGTCAAGCAGCACGCCATACAGGAGATCTGCAACAAGCAGCAGTTCGGCAGCGGTGACCGGCACTACCTGGGCGTCCAGTGGGCCCTGTGGGACGGCCAGCTCGTCCTCACCATGATGATCACGGTGACCGTCCTCCACGAGACCCTGCGCATCGAGGTCACCGGCCACGCCCTCGGCCCGGTCAACCCGCTCTTCCACACCAAGCCGGCCGCCCCCACCAAGGAGGTCGCCAAGACCCTCAAGCCGTGGGAGAACCGCACGGTCAAGCTCCCCCTGGTCCCCACCGACGAGGTCGTACGGCTCGCCGTCCGCGCCCCGCTGACCTGGTTCCCGCCGACCCTGAACTGGCTGGGCGGCTCCATCGGCCTGCCCGAGCCCTTCGGCCTGCGGCACTCCTGGGCCGACCAGCCCTGGCGCCACCGCTTCATGGCCGACGACGCCCTGCGCGCCGCCACCCCCGTCCTCAGGGTGGTGCACTCCGCCGCGATCAAGGTGCTCAAGGAGAACGGCGTGGACACCGAGAAGTTCGGCGTCCGCTCCGCCTTCCTCAGCGGCCTGGTCCAGGACCCCGCACCGAGGAAGGCCGACCTGTACGACGCGTGAGCGTGCTCAGCTCTCCGGCCAGGCGTCCGCGAGCATCTTGCGGGTGTCGCCCAGCAGCTGCGGCAGCACCTTCGTCTGGCCCACCACCGGCATGAAATTCGTGTCGCCGCCCCAGCGCGGCACGATGTGCTGGTGGAGGTGGGCCGCGATGCCGGCGCCCGCCACCGAGCCCTGGTTCATCCCGATGTTGAACCCGTGCGCTCCGGACGCCGTCCGCAGCGCCGTCATGGCCTGCTTCGTCAGCTCCGCCAGCTCGGCCGTCTCCGGACCGGTCAGATCGGTGTAGTCCGCCACATGCCGGTACGGCACCGTCATCAGATGACCGCCGTTGTACGGGTAGAGGTTGAGCACCGCGTACACATGCTCACCCCGGCGGACGATCAGGCCGTCCTCGTCGGATTTCGCCGGGATCGAGCAGAACGGGCAGCCGTCGTCCGCGCCCGGACCGCTCGGCTTGTTCTCGCCCTGGATGTAGGCCATCCGGTGGGGCGTCCACAGGCGCTGGAACGCGTCCTGCGTCCCCACTCCGATCTGCTGCTCCGGCTCACTCGTCATGCAAGGCAGCATATGGCTTCGCCCGTTCGCGGCGTGTCGCCGGGGCGGCGGGAAGGCTCCCGGCGGCCAAGCTGGGCCGGTGGACCACGACAGAACCAAGACCCGCTGGGAGCACCGCGCGGAGATGCCGCTCACCGTGGCGTCCCTGACGTTCCTCGGTTCCTACGCGGCCCTCGTCCTCGCCCCCCGCCCCGGCACCACCTGGGACGACATCTGGCTGGTGCTGCTGCTCGCCTGCTGGGCCCTGTTCGTCGTGGACTACGCGGTGCGCTGGAGGCTCAGCGGCCAGGGCACCACCTTCGTCCGCACCCACTGGCTGGACACCCTCGTCCTGCTCCTGCCACTGCTGCGCCCGCTGCGGATCGTGCGGATCTACGAGGCCATGGAGCACCGGCGCGGCATGCCCCGGCTCCCGCTGTACGCCCGGGCCATCGCCTACTCGGGGATCTCCACCCTGCTGATGGGCTTCACCGGCGCGCTCGCGGTCTACCAGCAGGAGAAGGGCGCGCCGGCCTCGCACATCCGGACCTTCGGCGACGCCGTCTGGTGGGCGTGCTCCACGCTGTCCACGGTGGGCTACGGCGACGTCGTCCCGGTCACCGCGGGCGGCCGGGTCATCGCGACGGCGATGATGGCGGGCGGCCTGGCCCTGCTGGGCGCGGTGACGGGGTCGTTCTCGTCGTGGCTGCTGCAGGTGTTCTCGCGGGAGGAGGACGACGAACCCCCGAGGCGGCGGTGATGCCTCGGGGGTTCGTACGGATCTGTCCGGGTCAGACCTGGACCCGCTCCGCCACGACCTTCTCGATCTTGGCGATGGCGTCCTCGAACGGGATGCCGTTCTCCTGCGAGCCGTCGCGGTAGCGGAAGGAGACGGTGTCCGCGTTCATGTCCTCGTCACCGACGATGATCATGAACGGCACCTTCTGGCGCTGGGCGTTCCTGATCTTCTTCTGCATCCGGTCCGAGGAGGAGTCCACCTCGACCCGCAGACCCTTCCGCTTGGCCTCGGCCGCGAACTTCTCCAGGTACTCGACGTGCGCGTCCCCGATCGGGATGCCCACCGCCTGCACCGGAGCCAGCCAGGCCGGGAAGGCACCCGCGTAGTGCTCCAGCAGCACGGCGAAGAACCGCTCGATGGAGCCGAACAGGGCGCGGTGGATCATCACCGGGCGCTGCTTGGAGCCGTCGGGGCCGGTGTACTCCAGGTCGAACCGCTCGGGCAGGTTGAAGTCGAGCTGGATGGTCGACATCTGCCAGGTACGGCCGATCGCGTCCTTGGCCTGGACGGAGATCTTCGGGCCGTAGAACGCGGCACCACCGGGGTCGGGCACGAGCGGCAGGCCCTGCTTCTCGGCGACCTGACGCAGGGTCTCGGTCGCCTCCTCCCACGCCTCGTCGGACCCGACGGACTTCTCCGGGTCCTTGGTGGACAGCTCCAGGTAGAAGTCGGTCAGACCGTAGTCGCGCAGCAGACCGAGGACGAAGGTGAGCGTCCGGTCCAGCTCCTCGGACATCTGCTCACGGGTGCAGTAGATGTGCGCGTCGTCCTGAGTGAAGCCGCGGGCGCGGGTGAGGCCATGCACGACGCCCGACTTCTCGTACCGGTACACGGTCCCGAACTCGAAGAGGCGCAGCGGCAGTTCACGGTACGAGCGGCCGCGCGCGTCGAAGATCAGGTTGTGCATCGGGCAGTTCATGGGCTTGAGGTAGTAGTCCACGCCCTCGTCGAGCTGCATGGGCGGGTACATGCCGTCGGCGTACCAGTCCAGGTGGCCCGAGGTCTCGAAGAGCTTCCCCTTCGTCGCGTGCGGGGTGTAGACGAACTCGTAGCCCTCCTCCTCGTGGCGGCGCCGCGAGTAGTCCTCCATGACCCGGCGGATGATGCCGCCCTTGGGGTGGAAGACGGCGAGGCCGGAGCCGATCTGCTCCGGGATGGAGAAGAGGTCCAGCTCGTTGCCGAGCTTGCGGTGGTCGCGCTTCTCGGCCTCGGCGAGGAACTCCAGGTGCGCCTTCAGCTCGTCCTTGGAGGGCCAGGCGGTGCCGTAGATGCGCTGGAGCATCGGGTTCTTCTCGCTGCCGCGCCAGTAGGCGGCCGCGTTGCGCATCAGCTTGAACGCCGGGATGTTGCGGGTGGAGGGCAGGTGGGGACCGCGGCAGAGGTCCTTCCAGCACAGCTCGCCGGTCTTGGCGTCCAGGTTGTCGTAGATGGTCAGCTCGCCGGCGCCGACCTCGACGTCCGCGCCGTCGTCGGAGGAGGCCGAGCCCTTGAGGCCGATCAGCTCCAGCTTGTAGGGCTCGTCGGCCAGCTCCGCGCGGGCGTCCTCGTCGGAGACCACACGGCGGGAGAACTTCTGGCCCCGCTTCTGGATCTCCTGCATCTTCTTCTCGATGGCCTTGAGGTCATCGGGGTGGAAGGGCTTCGCCACGTCGAAGTCGTAGTAGAAGCCGTCCTTGACCGGCGGGCCGATGCCCAGCTTGGCCTCGGGGAACAGCTCCTGCACGGCCTGGGCCATGACGTGCGCGGTGGAGTGGCGCAGGATGTTGAGACCGTCCTCGGAGGAGATCTCGACGCCCTCGACCTCGTCGCCGTCGGACAGCTCGTAGGTGAGGTCCTTCAGCTCGCCCGCCACGCGAGCGGCGATGACGGAGCGCTCGCCCGCGAAGAGGTCGGCGGCGGTAGTGCCCGTCGTCACCACGCGCTCTTCCCGCTCGGAATCGCGTTGGATGATCACACGGACGTCTGACACCGGTCTCTCCTGACTGAAGGCTGAGTGCGGCGCCGTACCAGGAGCGCGCGCACAAGGGATCGTACCGACCCGCCCCCGCCGACCGCGAAACGGTTACTTTGCGTCGCCGTCCCCGTACGCCTCTCCGCACGCCTCCTCGAAGAAGTCGAGGTTCTCCTGGAGGGACTTCATCAGCCGGTCGCGTTCGGTCTCGTCGACCCGTACGGGGACGACCCCGGTGGCGCCGGTGAGCCTGCGGAAGCCGCCCCGGCGCTCCAGCCGGCCGCGCACGCGGACCGGGAGGCCGACGAGGTGGGCGTGGCCCGCTATCCGGTAGTCCTCCTCGCCGAGGGTGAGCCGCAGGTGCGGGACCTCGGCGCCCGCGAGCACCCGCAGCCGTACGGTGCCCGCGCCGCGCGGTCCGGATCGGCGCAGCCGGACGACGACACCGGTGACGCTGACGCTCTCGGAGGGTTCGGCGCGCAGGTAGCGGGCGCCTGCGGCCCGGAGGGCGGGGAGGTCGCCGGGTGAGAACTCGACGGGGCCGGCCGAGGCGGCGCAGCCGTCGGGGATGCCGGCCGCGGGTGCCCAGGCGATGGCGATGCGGGCGCCCTCGGTGCCCCGGACGAGGGCGGTGAGGGCCTCGGTGAGTTCGCGGCTGACGCCGGCTTCCACCGCCCCGTCGAAGGCGTCCATGTTTCCGGTGGCCCGCTGGTAGTCGATGGCCTCGCGGGTGGCGTGCAGGGCGTGGTGGAGACGGACGGTGAGGGGGCGGCCGGCGGGGGCGGGGGCGAAGGCGGTGAGGGTGCGGCCTTCGGCGGCGGGGCCGAGGAGGACGTCGCCGAGGAGCGCGGTGGCGGGGCCGCGGTGCCGGGCGCCGTGGTAGCCGCTGCGCGCGCGGGTGGCGAGGG
>NZ_WWKH01000020.1:0-1517 GCF_009865595.1 Streptomyces sp. SID1328
ACATGGCCGACCGCGCCCTCGGGACGGCCGGGCGCCTCGGCGCCGGGGACCGGGCGCAGGACGCGGTGGACGTGCAGCACAGTGCCGTGGGGCGCGGGCAGGTGGGTGCCGTCCGCGTCGTCGACGGGGACCGGGGTGTGCGCGGCCGACGGGAGGGGGTCGCCGGTGTGGGAGCGGGTGACCTCGGGGTCGGGGGTGTCGGTGATGCTCTGGGCCATGGCCTGCGCGGTGCCACCGATCAGGGCGAGCAGTTCGGTGGTCAGCACCGGATCGTGGCAGCCGTCGTAGACCCAGCGCTTGCCCAGGACGCCGTGTTCCGTGGTGCCGATCAGACCGTCCTCGGCACCGGCGAGGGGTGCGCCGCGATAGGTGAGCGGGGCCAGGTAGGCGGTGGGTTCGGGGGTGGAACGGTCGGTCACCACCATGAACTCGATGCCGACCTCGCCCGCCGGGTCGTCCAGCCGGAAGCCGCCGGTCCGCTCCAGCTCGGGCGTGCCCGAACCCCGGTACCAGGGGCGGCCGGGAAGCCAGGAGGTGAGGAGTTCGACCTTGGTCGGAGTGAGGGTGGTCTTGTGGATGACGGCCATCGAGCGGTGCCCCTCCTGGGTACGGTGACGGAGTTTCTGGAGTCTTCCACACCGGACCTGGGACAACTGTGACCTGCGGTGCCGCAGTTGACGTGGTCCGGCTTCTGGTGGCGGGGGCCGGCCCGGAGGTATACAAGGCCGGTCGAGGGCGCGGGGAGCGCCGGGCCGGAACCCGAGGGGGACGATCTCATGGCGCGTGACGAAGAGACGGCGAGACGGCGTCGGCGGGCGGGGCTGGGGGCGCTGCTCGGCGGCTGCGCCCTGGTCGCCGGTTCGGTGGTCCCGGCGGCGGCACAGCCCCATGGCCACGGCACGGAGTACGTGGCGCTCGGCGACTCGTACACCTCGGGCCCGCTGATACCGGACCAGGTGGACGCGGGCTGCGCCCGCTCGAACCGGAATTACCCCTCGCTGGTGGCCTCCGCACGGCGGGTGGGCGCCTTCGAGGACGTGAGCTGTTCCGGCGCGACGACCGCCGAGATGTGGAGGGCGCAGGGCAGCAACGGTCCCCAGCTGGACGCGCTGAACCGGGGTACCGACCTGGTCACCGTGCAGATCGGCGGCAACGACGTCGGCTTCGGCTCGATCATCGCCACCTGCGCCCGCCTCGGCGCCGCCGACCCGACGGGCAACCCGTGCGAACGCTCCTACCGGGCGGCCGGATACGACGAGTTGACGGCTGCCGCCGCCCGTACGGCGCCCAAGGTGGACCGGGTGCTGCGGGCCGTCCACGCGCGGGCCCCGCACGCCCGCGTGCTGCTGGTGGGCTACCCGGACCTGCTGCCCGACGACGGTTCCGGCTGCTTCCCCACCGTGCCGTTCGCGCGCGGCGACTTCCCGTACCTGCGCGACACGGGGAAGCGGGTCAACCTGATGCTGCGCCTGGTCGCGGCCTGGAACGGGGTGGAGTACGTCGACACCTACGGACCC